>NZ_JBICII010000100.1:0-167944 GCF_043101865.1 Pseudomonas sp. zjy_15 | reverse complement strand
AATCGCGCCAGCTTTTAGAAATTGAGCAAGACAGTTGCTCCCACAGGGTATGCGTTAATGCTTAATGCGGTGCGTGGAACTGCGAAGCCAGCTCACGCAACAGGTTCTCGGCTTCGAGCACCTTGTTCACCACATCCTCGGCCTTGTCCCGGGTAATGCTCAGGCGTTCCAGCAGCTCGTCAGGAATCTCTTCCTGCGGCCCTGAGCCTATACCTTGCAAGCGCAGCAGGCGGGTGGCCAGGCATACCAGGTTGGGGAACGCGAAATATTCGCCGTCGTAGGCCGGATCGTGCTGAAAGCGCAAGGCAGTCGACAGCTCTTCCGGCATGTCCCACAGCTTCATCAGCCAGGCACCGATCTGTTCACGGCTGATGCCCAGCAAGTGTTGCTCCACATAGGTGTGGTTCAAATGCGGGTTGACCTCAAGGTGGCGGCAAATCAGCGAGAAGTGCGGCGGGAACACGTGCGCCAGCAGCAGGTAGCCGAAGTTGTGCAGTAGCCCGGCCAGGTAGGTCAGCCCGGCCTCGGGGCGTTCTGCGCGAGGCATGGCGCGGGTCAGGCCTTCGATGATCGCAGCGGTGTAGATCGACTGTTGCCAGTAGGGCGTGGCCTGCTGCGGGTGGTCCTTGGGCAGGCTCAAGGTCTTGCCTAGCGCCAGGCCCAAGGCCAGGTTGATCACAAGGTCGAAACCCAGCACACGCACGATGGCGTCTTCAACCGAGCGGATCTTGCCCGGCGAACCATAGTAGGGCGATGCAGCCCAGCTCACCACCTGTGCCGCCAGCGCCGGGTCGGTTTCGACCACGCCGGTGATGTCGTCGATGCTGGCGTTGGGATCTACCCGCAGCTTGATGATCTTCTGCGCGCTGTCGGCGAGCGGTGGGATTTCGATGGTTTCTTCCAGGCGCTTCTGAATGCGTCGGGCAGTGAAGGCCTGGACCGCATTGGTGATTTCCCGGGTGTCGTCATCGGGGCGGTCGAGGTTGGGGCTGATGGCTTCGACTTGCTGGCCGAAGCTGCTGGCGCTGGCCTTGGCCAGCATGCGCTTGAAGTGTGCGCGTTCGATTTCCAGCAACAGGCCGGCTTCGCCGGACTGGATAAAGACCGTTTCGGCGTCGAGCAGGGCCTTTTCGTACTGACATGGCGAGCTGGTCAGCGCCGGGATGCCCGGCAGCGCCTTGAGGTGGTGCTTGTCGAGCATCTGCTTCAGGCGCGGTACCGACACGGCGGTCAGCTTGCGCCCGGTCAGCTCGGCCAGGCGGTTGAGGTCCAGCAGGTGGCTCTGCGGGAACAGCACCATGAGGGCGCCGACCTCGTCGTCGAGAAGGACAGCCTGCACCCGCGAAGCCGCTGGCAGGTACGGGTGTTCGACCACCTGGCGGTAGGGCACGCCGAGCTTGTCGAGCAGCAGCCTGATGACAGAGGGGGCGTGTGGGGTTGCGGTGTCCAGGGCAACTTCAGTCATGGTCCGTATCCACTGTTTCTTTTAAACGCGAAGTATAACCAGCCTGCGAGCAAATCTGGATCCATTCTGGGACTGGCGTCACACTTGGCCATATTGTTGGCCATGGCGCAGCCAGCGGTCCAGCAGCGGGCTGACGTGTTCCGGCCAGCGTGATACCAGGGCCTGGGCCGCGTCGCGCACGGCTGGCAGCAGGTCGGCGTCGCGCATCAGGTCGGCGACTTTGAACTGCAGCAGACCGGTCTGGCGGGTACCAAGCATCTCGCCCGGGCCACGCAGTTCAAGGTCTTTTTCGGCGATGATGAAGCCATCGTTGGTCTCGCGCATGATCCCCAAGCGCTCGCGGCCGATCTGCGACAGCGGTGGGTGGTACAGCAGTACGCAATGGCTAACGGCGCTGCCCCGACCAACCCGGCCACGCAGCTGGTGCAACTGTGCAAGGCCCAGGCGCTCGGGGTTCTCGATGATCATCAGGCTGGCGTTGGGCACGTCCACGCCCACCTCGATGACCGTGGTGGCGACCAGAAGCTGCAGGTTGCCAGCCTTGAACTCGGCCATGATCTCGGCTTTTTCTGCCGGTTTCATGCGCCCGTGGATCAACCCTACCCTCAGCTCGCCAAGCGCGCTGCCAAGCTCCTCGTAGGTGCTTTCGGCGGCCTGGCAGGTGAGTTCTTCGGACTCTTCGATCAGCGTGCATACCCAATAGGCCTGGCGCCCCTCGGCGCAGGCGGCACGTACCCGCTCGACCACTTCGAAGCGGCGGCTGTCGGCCACCAGCACGGTGTTCACAGGCGTACGCCCTGGCGGCAATTCGTCGAGCACCGAAGTGTCCAGGTCGGCGTAGGCGCTCATGGCCAGGGTGCGCGGAATAGGCGTGGCGGTCATGATCAGCTGGTGTGGGCACAGCTCGCCGGCCACGCCCTTCTTGCGTAGGGCCAGGCGTTGCTGCACGCCAAACCTGTGCTGTTCGTCGATGATCGCAAGGGCCAGGTGCTTGAACCTTACCTCTTCCTGGAACAGCGCGTGGGTGCCGACCACCATGGGGGCGCCGTTGGCGATCTGCTCCAGGGAAGCGGCCCGGGCCTTGCCCTTGAGTTTACCGGCTAGCCAGGCGACTTCGATGCCCAGCGGTTCCAGCCAGCGCTTGAAGGTAATGTAGTGCTGCTCGGCGAGGATCTCGGTGGGTGCCATCAATGCCACCTGGTAGCCAGCTTCCAGCGCCTGCAACGCTGCCAGTGCAGCGACCACGGTCTTGCCGGCACCCACGTCGCCCTGCACCAGGCGCATCATCGGTTCGTGCTGGCTAAGGTCGTAGGCAATTTCGTTGGCTACCCGTTGCTGCGCGCCGGTCGGCTGGAAGCCCAGGTTAGCCAGGTACTGCGCCTGCAGGTGCGTGGCCTTGGGCAGTACCGGCGCACGCAGGCTGCGCAGGCTTTCGCGCAGGCGTTGTTGCGACAGCTGATGGGTCAGCAACTCTTCGAAGGCCAGGCGGTGCTGGGCCCAGTGCTGGCCTTCGGCGAGTTCGTCGAGGTCGGCATCGGCCGGCGGATTGTGAAGGTAGCGGATGGCTTCGTCCAAGGGTGCCAGCTGGTAGTCCCGGGCAAGTTCGTCAGGCAGCCAGTCGGGCAGGCTGCGCGGGCCAAGCAGGGCAAGGCTCTGCTGGCACAACAGGCGCAGGCGTTGCTGGGTAAGGCCTTCGGTGGACGGGTAGATCGGCGTCAGAGTCTGCTCCACCGGTGGCGGCGGCTCGCTGCCGTTCAGCGCGCGGTACTCCGGGTGGTAGATTTCCAGGCCCGAAGCGCCGGGGCGGGCTTCTCCGTAGCAGCGCAGGTGGGTGCCCCGCTTCAGGCCCTCCTTCTGCGCGTTGCTGAAGTGGTAGAAACGCAATGTCAGCACACCGCTGCCGTCGCCCAGGCGCACCACCAGGCTGCGGCGCTTGCCCATGGTCACATCGGTACCACTGACCACTCCCTCGATAACCGCATCCTGGCCCGGACGCAGCTGGCCGATTGGCACCACGCGCGTGCGGTCCTGGTAGCGCAGGGGCAGGTGGAACAACACGTCCTGCAGGTTTTCCAGGCCAACCTTGGCGAGTTTCTCCGCCATTGCCTCGCCCACACCTTTCAGTACTGTGACCGGGACCTTCGACAGCTCACTCATGACTCAGGCCGGTTGTTCCGCAGGGTTTTTGGCGACCGAGCACAGGCGGATCGAATCGGCGAGGATCTCGATCGCCTTTGGCCGCGGGAAGCTGGCGCGCCAGGCGATGGCTACCGTGCGGAACGGTGCCGGTGCCGTCAGCGGGCGCACTTCGATGACGCCGGGGGCGTAGTGATGGCTGTGCACTGCCGACAGCGGCAGGATCGAAACGCCAAGGCCCGAAGCCACCATGTGACGGATGGTTTCCAGCGAGCTGGACTCTACCGTGGTATGCCTTGAGCCTTCACCCCCCTTGTTCAGGGTCGGGCAGGCTTCCAGTACCTGGTCGCGAAAACAGTGGCCTTCACCGAGCAGTAACAGGCTCTTGTCGTTGAGCATGGCGGTGTCGATGGTCTTCTTCGCCGTCCATGGGTGGTCGGCAGGCATCAGGGCGCAGAACGGTTCGTCGTATAGCGGTAGCGTCAGCACGTCGGCTTCGTTGAACGGCAGGGCGATGATCACCGCGTCCAGTTCGCCGTTGCGCAGCTTTTCGCGCAGTACGTGGGTGAAGTTTTCTTCGATGTACAGCGGCATTTGCGGCGCCACGCGGTGCAGCTGCGGGATCAGGTGCGGGAACAGATAGGGGCCGACGGTGTAGATGGCGCCGACCTTGAGCGGGGCGGTCAGCTGATTCTTGCCGGCCTGGGCCAGCTCGCGAATGCCTTGGGCCTGCTCCAGTACCTTCTGCGCCTGGGCGACGATGCTTTCGCCGACCGGGGTCAGACGTACTGCGCTTTTGCTGCGCTCGAAGATCAGAACGCCAAGCTCGTCCTCGAGCTTCTTCACACCGACCGACAGGGTTGGTTGGCTCACGTGGCAACGCTCGGCGGCATGGCCGAAGTGCTGTTCCTGGGCGAGTGTGACGATGTAGCGTAATTCTGTGAGGGTCATAACGTGCGTCCATGAAGTTGCGGGCCCAGCATAGCGGCTGCAATCGATAGACGCACGTTATCAGACTTGCCGAATTGTGACAGAAACAAAAGTCTCAGCGGCGGTCCAGTGAGTAGACGAACGGTGCCACGACTTCAATCGTGCCATTGTTCAGCAACTCGGGTGGCGGCTTGGGTACCGTGCCGGCCCGACGGATCATTTCCAAGGTCGCCCGATCCAGTGAAGCACTGCCTGAACCACCGGCCATGGAGTACGACACGACCTTGCCTTCGGCGTCGACCACGAAGCGCAGGCGGTTCATACCTTGCAAGCCGCGACGGCGCGCGTCTTCCGGGTAGCGCTTGTACTTGGCCAGGTGGCGCAGCAGGTCGCTCTGCCAGGTTGGCAGGGCGTTGCTGTTGGACGCAATGCTCGGTGCCGGTGCCGCGGACTTCTGCGGTGGCGTGTTGCTGGGCGGCGCATCCACCGTTTGCTCGGTGGGGGGGGCTTCCTTCGGCGGCTCAGGCTTTTTCTCGGGCTTGGGCGGCTGGGGCTTGGCCTTCGGCTTGGGCGGCTTGGGGATGGCAATCTTGGGCTTGGGCGCTTCTGCCAGCTTCGGCATCGGCGGTTCCTCGACCGGGGCCGGTGGCTGCGGAGCTGCCTTTGGGGGTGGTGGTGGCGCAGGCTCCGGCAACGGTGCCAGTTCGACCATCATCGCTGCCGGGGGCAGCTCGATGGCCTGGGGCACCGACCAGTTGAGCGTCAGCAGCACGGCGACCACGTGCACGCCCAGCACGATCGCCAGGCTGCCACCGTAGCGCGCCATGTTAGAGCGCGTTTTCATCATTTCTTGGCTGCCGTCTCGAGACCTACCAGACCGACTTTCAGGTAGCCGGCCGCGCGCATGTTGTTCATCACTTCCATCAGGTCGCCGTAATCCACGCCTTTGTCAGCCTGGAAGAAGATGGTGGTTTCCTTGTCACCCTTGGTCTTGGCGTCGAGCATCGGGCCAAGCTGGTCGGGTGCAGCAACCAGATCGTCGCCGACATACAACTTCTGGTCGGCCTTGACGCTGACGAACACCGGTTTCTCGGGCCTTGGCGCTGGTTTGGCGGTTGAGGCCGGCAGGTCGACCTTGATGTCGACCGTTGCCAAGGGGGCGGCGACCATGAAGATGATCAGCAGCACCAGCATCACGTCGATGAACGGCGTAACGTTGATTTCGTGGTTTTCGGCGAGGTCGTCGCCACCTTCGTTGAGATGCAGGCCCATGGCTTACCCCACTTTCACCATGTGCGGGGCGGCGCGCTCGCTGCCCTGGTGGTCCAGATCACGGCTGACCAGCAGCAGTACCTGGGCGGAGGCATCGGACACCTGCGCCTTGTAACCGGCAATGGAGCGGGCGAAGACGTTGTAGATGACCACGGCCGGGATTGCCGCGACCAGGCCCAGAGCAGTGGCCAGCAGCGCTTCGGCGATACCTGGGGCAACTACGGCCAGGTTGGTGGTCTGGGTCTTGGCGATGCCGATGAAGCTGTTCATGATGCCCCATACGGTACCGAACAGACCGACGAACGGCGCGGTGGAGCCGATGGTGGCGAGGACGCCGGTGCCGCTGCTCATGGTACGGCCGCTGGCATGCACCAGGCGCTCCAGACGGAAACTGACGCGTTCCTTGATGCCTTCTTTTTCGCGAGCGTTCGCCGAAAGACGCATCTCTTCGAGGGCATCATGGACCAGGGTATGGGCCAGGGTGCCTGCCTTGTTGGAGACTTCGCTGGCTTCTTTGAGGGTGGTGGACTTCTTCAGCTGGGCGATTTCGCCACGCAGGCGGCGCTTGGCGCCCATCAGCTCGAAGCCTTTGGCAATCCAGATGGTCCAGGTGATGATGGAGGCGATGGCCAGGCCGATCATGACGATCTTCACCACGATGTCGGCGTTCTTGTACATGCCCCATGGCGACAGGTCATGGGCCATGCCCAGCGAGGTGTCTTCGACCAGGGCTTGAACGCTCGGGTCTGCCGCGGCCGGTGCATCTGCCGGGTTGGTGGCAGTGGCATCAGGCGCCGGCGCATCGGCTGGGGCAGCAGCGGGTGCGGCCGGAGCAGTGGCAGCAGCAGGTGTGGCGGCGTTGGTGGTTGGCTCATCGGCCATGGCCACCGGGGCCAGCACCAGGCTAAGTGTCAGCGCGGCGATGGCGCGCCAGGCGCGCGACGGGGTTGGCGAAGCGGAAGATTGAGTACGTGTCATGCTGGCCGGACCTGATGAAGAAAAAGTGAACGTTCTCCAAGGCCTCGATGCAGGCCGAGAACAAATTGGCGGCCATTATTGCAAGTAATTCTTGTTAACAAAAGTAATATTGTAGCTTTTTTCGCCTATGGTCTAGCCGCCCATCGTGTAGCGTGGCCAGGCTGATCAATTGGTCTAGGGGAGTTTAGAGATGTCAGACCTTTCCGTGATGGTGGTGGGTTGTGGTGATGTGGGTGGGCGTCTGGCCAGGCAGATGTTGGCTAAAGGTTGGAAGGTGAGCGGCCTGCGCCGTTCTGTTGATCAGCTGCCCTCTGGGGTTCAGCCGGTTGCTGCAGACTTGGCCGAACCGTCGATACCGCAGGCCTGGCCACAGGGCGCGCTGGACTACCTGGTGTACTGCGTGGCAGCCAGCCAGCACGATGAGGCGGGTTACCAGGCAGCCTATGTCGATGGTTTGCGCCATGTGTTGGCCTGGTTGGCCGAACGTGGCCAACGCCCGCGCCGGCTGTTGTTCGTCTCCAGCAGCAGCGTGTATGCGCAGAAGGGCGGCGAGTGGATAGAGGAGGGCGCTGCCACCGAGCCTGAGGGCTATTCCGGGCGGGTGATGCTGGAGGCTGAACGGTTGGCATTGGGCAGCGGCATCCCGGCGAGCGTGGTCCGCCTGACCGGTATCTATGGCCCGGGGCGCGAGTGGTTGCTGAGCCAGGTGCGTCAGGGTTACCGCGTGGCCGAGGAGCCGCCGCTGTATGGCAACCGCATTCATGCCGAAGATGCCGCCAGCCTGCTGGCGTTTCTGCTGCAGGCCGATGCTGATGGCAAGGCAGTGGATGATTGCTACATCGGTGTCGACGATGACCCGGCGCCGCTGGCCGATGTGGTGGCCTGGCTGCGGGCGTATATGGGGGTTACCGAGTGGTCCGATGAGCAACGGGTACGGCGTACCGGCAGCAAGCGCTGCAGTAATGCCCGGGCGCGGGCGCTGGGTTGGGCGCCGGTATATCCGAGCTACAAGGAAGGCTACGCCGCGATCCTGGCAGGAAAAGCCTAGCTGGCAACTGGCGCGATGCCTTGTGGGAGCAACTGTCTTGCTCAATTTCTAAAAGCTGGCGCGATCCCTGTGGGAGCGGGCTTGCCCGCGAACACGGGCGAAGCCCGTGCCATCCACCGCGGTGTCTTCTTCGCGGGTAAACCCGCTCCTACAGGGGGCGCGCATCATCTCAGGTGCGCTCCAGCGTCCACTGACGCTTGCCGGCTGCCAGCTCCGGCATTTCATCCGGCTGCGCACGGTTCACTGCCTGGAAAATCTCCAGCTTGTCGCCATCGCGCTTGATGATGAACGGTGCACCGCGCTGGTTGCGCTCCAGCCACAGGCTGTCATTGCTGCCACCCATGGTCGCACAATCACCCGCCAGGCACAGGGCGAAGCGGTCCGGCCCGGGTAGGCCGGTGACGTTGCCGGTGTCGCTGAAGCGCACGCTGGCACCTTTGCCTTGGCCTTCGACGATCTTCCAGTTACCACCCAGGTAGGCCTGGTACAGCGCCTTCTCGAAGCTGCTGCCAAGTGGTGCGTTGGCTGACACCGACGCCTTGGCGCGCACGAAGGTTTGCTTGGCGCCGTTCTGGTCGACGGCCAGCAGCTCGTCGCCATCGAGCGAAAGCTGCTCGGTCTGGCCGCCTTGGAAGCGGGCCTGCCATTGCTTGTCACTGGCGCTCAGCTGGCCGTCAGCGGCCTCGAAACCATTGCTATAGCTGGCTTGCTGATTGGCCACGTCGAGCTTCCACTCGAACACTGGGCCATGCTCATTCAGGGCCTGGCGCAGGCTACCGGCTTTGACCGCCGCAGTGATGGCTTCCTGGTTGATCCAGATGCCGTTGAAGTCTTCGGGTTTGTGGCTGGTGCAGCCGCCCAGTAGCAGGGCTGCCAGCGCGAAGGGCAGTGCTTGACGCATGACGGGGTAACCTTGCGGAGTAAGAAGGGTGACGGGCAGGGCCCGTCACCCGGGCATCATTCGATGACCAGGATGGCGTCCATTTCGACCTGAGAGCCTTTCGGCAGCGCGGCAACGCCGATGGCAGCGCGGGCTGGGTAGGGCTGTTCGAAGTAGCGGCCCATCACCTCGTTTACCTTGGCGAAGTGGCTCAGGTCGGTGAGGAAGATGTTCAGTTTCACGATGTCCTTGAACGAACCGCCAGCGGCTTCAGCCACGGCCTTGAGGTTCTCGAACACCTGCACGGTCTGGGCTTCGAAGCCTTCGACCAGTTCCATGGTCTTCGGGTCCAGAGGGATTTGGCCCGACATGTACACGGTGTTGCCGGCCTTGATCGCCTGCGAGTAGGTGCCGATGGCGGCAGGGGCCTTGTCGCTGTTGATGACGGTTTTGCTCATGATGACTCCTTGCGGTTGGCGGACTACGTACGCATGCGGGTGATGCGGACCACACCGGTCAGGGTACGCAGCTTCTTGATCACACGCGCCAGGTGCACGCGGTCGTGCACGCTGACCACCAGTTGGACCACGCTGATACGGCCGTCGCGTTCGTCCATGCTGATCTTTTCGATGTTGCCGTCGGCGGCGTTGACGCTGCTGGCCAGCAGGGCGATCAGCCCGCGCTGGTGTTCCAGTTCAACACGCAGTTCGACATTGAACTCGCCAGTGATGTCCTTGGCCCAGGAGAGCTGCACGCACTTTTCGGGGTTGTGGCGGATTTCACTGATGTTGCGGCAGTTCTCCAGGTGCACGACCATGCCCTTGCCGGCCGACAGGTGGCCGACAATCGGGTCACCCGGGATCGGCGTGCAGCACTTGGCGTAGCTCAGCACCAGGCCTTCGGTACCGCGGATCGCCAGCGGGCCTTCTGGCGCCGGCAGCTGTTCGCCTTCGGCCGACAGCAGGCGGCGCGCGACCACGTAGGCCATGCGGTTGCCCAGGCCGATGTCTTCGAGCAGGTCTTCTATCAGCTCCAGGCGGTATTCGGCGAGAATAGACTGGACACGTTCCTGAGGGATTTTCTCCAGGCTGCTGTCGAAGCCTGTGAGCACCTTGTTCAGCAGGCGCTCGCCCAGGCTGATGGACTCCGAGCGGCGCTGTTGCTTGAGCGCGTGGCGGATATTCGTGCGCGCCTTGCCGGAGACCACAAAGTTGAGCCAGGCCGGGTTTGGCCGAGCGCCCGGGGCGCTGACGATTTCTACTGTCGAGCCGCTTTGTAGCGGTTCGGACAGTGGCGCCAGGCGGCGGTTGATGCGGCACGCGATACAGCTGTTACCAACGTCGGTGTGCACCGCATAGGCGAAATCGACGGCCGTGGAGCCTTTGGGCAACTCCATGATCCGGCCTTTGGGGGTGAATACGTAGACCTCGTCCGGGAACAGGTCGATCTTCACGCTCTCGATGAATTCCAGCGAGTTGCCGGCACGTTGCTGCAGTTCGAGGATGCCCTTGACCCACTGGCGGGCACGCGCGTGGCTGCCCTTGGGCTGCTCGTCGTCGTTGGACTTGTACAGCCAGTGTGCAGCGATGCCGTTGTTGGCCATCTCTTCCATTTCGCGGGTGCGGATCTGGATTTCGATGGGCACGCCGTGCATGCCGAACAGGGTAGTGTGCAACGACTGGTAGCCGTTGGCCTTGGGGATCGCGATGTAATCCTTGAAGCGTCCGGGCAGCGGCTTGTAGAGGTTGTGCACGGCGCCGAGCACGCGGTAGCAGGTATCCACCTTGTCGACGATGATGCGGAAGGCATACACGTCCATGATCTCGTTGAAGGCACGGCGCTTGCCGCGCATCTTCTTGTAGATGCCATAGAGGTGTTTCTGTCGACCGCTGACCTCGCCCTCGATGCCGTCGGCGGCCAGGCAGTTGGCCAGCGAGTGTTCGATCTTGGCGACGATCTCTTTGCGGTTGCCGCGTGCGCTCTTCACTGCACGGTGAATCAGCGACGAGCGCATCGGGTGCATGGCCTTGAAGCCAAGGTCTTCGAACTCCACCCGCACATTGTGCATCCCCAGGCGGTTGGCGATGGGGGCGTAGATTTCGAGGGTTTCCTTGGCGATGCGCCGGCGTTTTTCGCCAGACAGCACTTCCAGTGTGCGCATGTTGTGCAGGCGGTCCGCCAGCTTGACCAGGATCACGCGGATATCGCGGGCCATGGCCATGGCCATTTTCTGGAAGTTTTCCGCCTGCGCCTCGGCCTTGGTCTCGAAATTCATCTGGGTCAGCTTGCTGACCCCATCGACCAGTTCGGCCACGGTCTCGCCAAACTGCTGGCTGAGGGCTTCCTTGGCGATGCCGGTGTCTTCGATCACATCGTGCAACATGGCCGCCATCAGGCTCTGATGGTCCATGTGCATGTCGGCGAGGATGCTGGCCACGGCCAGCGGGTGGGTCACGTAGGGCTCGCCGCTGCGGCGGCGTTGCCCATCGTGGGCCTGTTCGGCGTAGAAATAGGCACGCCGGACCAGGTTGACCTGTTCGGGGCCAAGATAGGTCGAAAGCCGTTCGGCCAAGGCTTCTATACCCGGCATGGGTTCACCTCCTGCCGAGGAAGAGGGCCTTGCGCCGTACGACGTCGACCTGGCATCAATCAGACAGCCTCGTTGTTCTCGTCCTCGAACGCGGCGAACACCGGATCCTCGGTGACGATCTCTTCAGCGGCGATGAACTCGTTGGTGACGATGCCTTCGGCAATTTCACGCAGGGCAACAACGGTTGGCTTGTCGTTTTCCCACGCAACGCGTGGCTCTTTGCCGCCGGTCGCCAGTTGGCGAGCGCGCTTGGTCGAGAGCATGACCAGCTCAAAGCGGTTATCCACGTGTTCCAGGCAGTCTTCAACAGTTACGCGGGCCATGGTCTTCCTCAGTAGCAATTGCGGTGGGCGTGCAGCCCATTAGTGGGCAGGCGGACTCGATAGTATAAAAATTCACCAGCCAATAGGGAAGCGCTGTTTTGCCGGGTGGTACCTTCAGGCCCGCGTCGGCTTCTTCGCGGGTAAACCCGCTCCTACAGGTACCACTTACCTCGTAGGAGCGGGTTTACCCGCGAAAGGGTCGCAACAGACACCCTCGACGCTTTGTCCCGACGATAACCTCAGAGCATCGCGTCACGCAACCGCGGGGTCAGCTCTTCGAACAAGGTCTGCACCGAGCGCAACGCCCGACAATCCGGCCGGGTCAGCAGCCACAACTGGGTGTCGCAGCCGGGCAGGGGGCCGCTCAGTGCATCCACCCCGGGCAGCGCATGCACCATGTAGTCTGGCAGTGCTGCCACGCCCAGGCCGGCCGTGACCAACTGGGCAATGGTCGACATGCTGCTGCACTGGTAGCGCGGGCTCAGGCCCGGGTGCTGCTGGTTGCGCCAGACCACCGTAGGGTGGTCCTGCATCGAGTCGTCAGGTGCGATCCATGGCACGCTGGCGGGCGACTCGCTCAGGCGCTCGCGCCACTGTGGCTGACCGCAGAGTACATAGGAGGTAGAGCCCAGGTTGCGGCCCACCAGGTGCTCCGGTGGCGTGTTGGTCAGGCGCAGGGCAATGTCGGCGTCGCGCCGGCTGAGGTTGGCGAAGGTGTTGGAGGTACCCATTTCCAGCGACAAGGCCGGGTAGTTGGGCATGAACTCGGCCAGTGCCGGCAGCAACAGGCTGTGCATCACCGCCTCGGTGCAGGTCAGGCGCACCGTGCCGCTGACCACCTGCTCGCCACTGGTCATGGCAATGCGCGCCGCTTCCAGCGCCTGCTCGGCACGTTCGGCCTGCTCTGCCAAGGCCTGGGCGGTGTCAGTCGGCAGATAGCCCTTTCGGCTCTTGACGAACAAGGCGGTGCCCAGCGCCGACTCCAATCGGCGGATCGAGCGGAACACGGTCGAAACGTCGACTTTGAGCAGTTCGGCGGCTTTGGCCAGCGAGCGGCCACGTTCCAGTGCCAGGACCAGAGAGAGGTCGGCGTGGGTAATCTGATATTGCATTGATGCACGCTCTGCTTGCCAAATTGCCAATGTCTGTTGCGTCTGAGCCATTTTATAGTGAAACGGCCCCCCGGAATCAATGCGCCCGGTCGGGTAACCAGTCCCCACGATGGGAAAGTGAAAACAACAACAGCTGCAACCATCGTCGCCCGTGAGGCGCCAGCCGTATCCCACATCGCCGCAGCACATCAAAGGATGTACACCATGACGTCGGTAACCCCGTGCGCCAGTTCTTCCAGCGAGATGAATGACTTCCTCCAGGCCCATCCGGACACGCAGTACGTAGACCTGCTGATCTCCGACATGAACGGCGTGGTGCGTGGCAAGCGCATCGAGCGGGCCAGCCTGCACAAGGTGTACGAGAAGGGCATCAACCTGCCCGCATCGCTGTTCGCCCTTGATATAAACGGCTCCACTGTCGAAAGCACCGGCCTTGGCCTGGACATCGGCGACGCCGACCGCATCTGCTTCCCGATCCCCGGCACGTTGTCGGACGAGCCGTGGCAGAAGCGCCCCACCGCCCAGCTGCTGATGACCATGCACGAACTGGATGGCCAGCCGTTCTTCGCCGACCCGCGTGAAGTGCTGCGTCAGGTGGTGAGCAAGTTCGACGAACTGGGCCTGACTATCTGCGCCGCGTTCGAGCTGGAGTTCTACCTGATCGACCAGGACAACCTCAACGGTCGCCCGCAGCCACCGCGCTCGCCGATTTCCGGCAAGCGCCCGCATTCGACCCAGGTGTACCTGATCGATGACCTCGACGAGTACGCCGACTGCTTGCAGGACATGCTCGAAGCGGCCAAGGAACAGGGCCTGCCCGCCGACGCCATCGTCAAGGAAAGCGCACCAGCGCAGTTCGAGGTCAACTTGCACCATGTGGCCGATCCGCTGAAGGCCTGCGACTATGCGATCCTGCTCAAGCGCCTGATCAAGAACATCGCCTACGACCATGAAATGGACACCACCTTCATGGCCAAGCCCTACCCGGGCCAGGCAGGCAACGGCCTGCATGTGCACATTTCATTGCTGGACAAGAAAACCGGCAAGAACATCTTCGCCAGTGACGATCCGCTGCAAAGCGATACGCTGCGCCACGCCATCGGTGGCGTGCTGGAAACCATGCCGGCGTCGATGGCCTTCCTTTGCCCTAACATCAACTCGTACCGCCGCTTCGGTGCGCAGTTCTATGTGCCCAATGCGCCGAGCTGGGGGCTGGACAACCGCACCGTGGCCGTACGTGTGCCCACCGACAGCAGCGACAATGTGCGCCTTGAACACCGTGTAGCTGGCGCCGATGCCAACCCGTATCTGATGCTCGCAGCGATTCTTGCCGGGGTTCACCACGGCCTGACCAACAAGGTCGAGCCCGAGGCGCCGATCGAAGGCAACTCCTACGAACAGTTGGAGCAAAGCCTGCCGAACAATCTGCGCGATGCCCTGCGCGCGCTGGATGACAGCGAAGTCCTCAACCAATACATCAGCCCGGACTACATCGATATCTTCGTGGCCTGCAAGGAAAGCGAACTGGCCGAGTTCGAAGTGTCGATTTCCGACCTCGAGTACAACTGGTACCTGCACACGGTGTAAGCCCATGAGCGCAAATGCGGTCCCTTTGATCGGTGTCAGCGCCTGCCGCCAGCAGGTAGGGAAGAACTCATCGCACACGGTCGGCGACAAATATGTCGAGGCGGCCGGCTTTGCCGGCTTGCCGCTGATCTTGCCGGCCCGTGATGGTGGCAGCGACTCGCATGCGCTGCTGGCCAGCCTGCACGGCATTGTTTTTACCGGCTCGCCTTCAAATATCGAGCCGCATCATTACAATGGCGCCCCCAGTGTGTCGGGTACCCGGCATGATCTGGCGCGTGATCGCCTGACCCTGCCGCTGCTGCAGGCAGCCATTGCCGCCGGTGTGCCCGTATTCTGCATCTGCCGTGGCTACCAGGAACTGAACGTAGCCCTTGGCGGCAGCCTGCACCAGCGTGTGCAGGAACTGCCTGGCTACCTTGACCACCGCGAACCTGAGGACGCCCCCCTGGAGGTGCAATACAGCCCTCGCCACTCGGTCAGTATCGAGCCTGGCGGGTTGTTCGAGCGCTTGGGCCTGGCGGCGCAGTTCGAGGTCAATTCGCTGCACAGTCAGGGCATCGACCGTCTGGCCCCTGGCCTGCGCGTTGAGGCGCGGGCCCCGGATGGCCTGATCGAGGCGGTGTCCATGCCGGCGGCGCCGGGCTTTGTGCTCGGCGTGCAGTGGCATCCGGAATGGCGCTTCAACGAAAACCCGGTCTCGCTGCGTCTGTTTCAGGCGTTTCGCGAGGCCTGCATTGCCTACGCAGTACGGGAGGGCTTACGGCAGGAATGATTCTGACGTCAGCCGAAGGTCTCGGATGACTCGTCCCCGATAGCAAAATTTCAATGAGTGAAAGCGAGCCTTGCACTCAAGGCTTGTGAAAACAATTCCAAAATCTACGGCAAATACTCATGAGCAATTACACAGAAGCCGGTCGCCCACCCGATGTGGCGGCCGACGCGGGCAACACTCAGCGCAGCAAAGGCCTGGCCAAGGGCCGCTTGGGCCTGTTGGCCAGCGTGGTGCTGGGCATTTCCACCATCGCCCCGGTCTATACCCTGACCGGCGCCCTTGGCCCTACCGTGCGTGAGGTGGGTGCCCACCTGCCTGCCGTGTTCATCGTAGGCTTCCTGCCGATGCTGCTGGTGGCCCTGGGCTATCGCGAGCTGAACTCGGCGGAGCCGGACAGCGGTACTTCGTTTACCTGGTCGGCGCGTGCATTCGGCCCGATGATCGGCTGGATCGGCGGCTGGGGACTGGTGGTTGCCACCACGATCGTGTTGTCGAACCTGGCAGGGGTCGCGGTGGACTTCTTCTACCTGTTCCTTGGGCAGATCACCGGCAAGCACGAATTGGCAGCATTGGCCGACAACCTGTTGATCAACATCATTACCTGTTGCGTGTTCATTGGCCTGGCAGTGTGGATCTGTTGTCGGGGTATCGCCACCACCATGACTGTGCAGTACGGCTTGGTGGCACTGCAGTTGCTGGTGTTGGTCGGCTTTGCTTTCGCCGCTTTCGGCGGCACCACCGCGCCTCCACCGCTGGCGTTCGATTTCGCCTGGTTCAACCCGTTCGGTGTCGAGTCGTTCTCGGCCTTTGCCGCTGGCCTGTCACTGTCGATCTTCATCTTCTGGGGCTGGGACACATGCCTGACCGTCAGTGAAGAGTCGGTGGGCAGTGAAGAGGTGCCGGGCAAGGCCGCCACCTGGACAGTGATGTTGATCCTCGGCCTGTACCTGTTCACCGCCATCGCCACCCTGCAGTTTGCCGGTATCAGCGAAACGGGCCTGGGCCTGAACAACCCGCGCATCCAGGAGAACGTCTTTGCCCACCTGGCCGGCCCGGTCATGGGGCCGCTGGCGATCCTGATGTCCATCGCCGTGCTGGCCAGTACGGCGGCGTCGCTGCAGTCCACCTTCGTGGCGCCGGCGCGCACCTTGTTGGCCATGGGTTATTACGGTGCGGTACCACAGAAGTTCGCCAGCGTCTGCCCGCGCTCGCAAACGCCACGCTATGCCACCATCTGCGCCGGCGTGGCCGCAGGCCTGTTCTACGTGACCATGCGTACGCTGAGCGAGAACGTACTGGCAGATACCATCACTGCACTGGGCATGATGATCTGCTTCTACTATTCGCTGACCGCGTTTGCCTGCGTCTGGTATTTCCGCGACAGCCTGTTCGACAGCCTGCGCCACTTCATCATGCGCGGCCTGTGCCCGCTGGTGGGCGGGGTGATCTTGTCGGTGATCTTCGTGCGTACCGCCATCGACAGTGCCTCGCCGGACTTCGGCAGCGGCTCGCATGTGGGTGGGGTGGGGCTGGTGTTCGTGATTGCTGCGATCATCTCGGTGCTGGGTATCGGGCTGATGATCCTGTCGCGCATGCGTGCGCCGGCGTACTTCCTCGGGGCTACCCTGCGCCAGCAGGCTACCTTGCCTCTGCAGGAATAAATCATTGGGGCCGCTTTGCGGCCCTTCGCGGGCACGCCCGCTCCCACAGGTACGGCACAAGCCTCAAGGCAGTGATTAACCCGTGGGAGCGGGCGTGCCCGCGAAGGGCTGCAATGCAGCCCCATCGATCTTTAGCCGATCATTTGCTTCAGCAGCGCCGCATGGCGCTGCTGTTGCTTCTTCAGCAGCAGCCGATTCGAGCGGAACACTGCTTTCAAATCTTCCAGCGCCACGTCGAAATCATTGTTGATGATCACGTAGTCATACTCGTCATAGTGCACCATCTCGCTGACCGCTTCCTTCATGCGCCCGGCGATGATCTCTTCGCTGTCCTGCCCGCGTCCGTCCAGGCGCTGGCGAAGCGCCTCCTGGCTTGGCGGCAGGATGAACACCGACAGCGCCTGTGGCATCAGCTTGCGCACTTGCTGGGCACCTTGCCAGTCGATTTCCAGGATCAGGTCGTAGCCCTGGTCCAGGGTCTGCTGCAGCGCGCTGCGCGAAGTACCGTAGAAGTTGCCGAACACTTCGGCATGCTCCAGAAAGTCACCTTGCGCGATCAGCGCCTTGAATTCCTCATGGACGACGAAGTGATAGTTCACCCCGTGCTGTTCGCCCGGGCGCATGGCGCGGGTGGTGTGCGAGACCGAGACGCGGATCTGCTGGTCGTCCTTGGTCAGGGCGGTGACCAGGCTGGTCTTGCCGGCGCCCGAAGGGGCCGAAACGATGTAGAGGGTGCCGCTGCTGTGGTTCATGGTCGGGGTGGCCTTACTCGATGTTCTGTACTTGTTCACGCATCTGTTCGATCAATACCTTCAGGTTGACCGCCGCTTGCGTGCTGCGCGGGTCGAAGGCCTTGGAGCCGAGGGTGTTGGCCTCGCGGTTGAGTTCCTGCATCAGGAAGTCCAGGCGCCGGCCAGCGGCCCCACCACCCTTGAGCACTCGGCGTACTTCAGTGACGTGGGTGCTGAGGCGGTCGAGCTCCTCTGCCACGTCGCTTTTCTGGGCCAGCAGGACCATCTCCTGCTCCAGGCGCTGCGGGTCGAGCTCGGCTTGCATGTCGCCGAAGCGGTCGAGAATCTTCTGCCGCTGCGCCGCCAGCATCTGCGGCACCAGGGCGCGCAGGGTAGTGACTTCGCTGGCCATGTTGTCCAGGCGTTCGTTGATCAGCCGGGCCAGCTCCAGGCCTTCGCGCTGGCGCCCGGCCTTGAGTTCGGCCAGCGCTTCGTCGAACAGCGCCATGGCTTCGGCATTCAGTGCCTGTGGGTCGCTGGTGTCGGCCACCAGTACGCCTGGCCATGACAACACTTCCAGCGGGTTCAGGGGGGCCGGCTGCTTGATCAGGCCGGCCACTTCCTCGGCGGCGGCAACCAGTTGCGCGGCGCGCTCATGGTCCACCTTCAGCGGTTTGCCGTTGCTGTCTTCGTTGAGGCGCAAGGTGCATTCCACCTTGCCGCGTGACAGGCCCTGGCGCAGGCCTTCACGTACGCCGCCTTCGAGGTCGCGCAGGGCCTCAGGCAGACGCAAATGCGGCTCCAGGTAACGGTGGTTGACCGAACGCAGCTCCCAGACCAGGGTGCCTTGGCTGCCGGCGCGCTCGACACGAGCAAAAGCGGTCATGCTGTGCACCATGGGAGTACCTCGCGTAGATGAATGAACGGTGGGAGCCTCTCGGCTGCAAGGCGCAGGATTGTAGCGCAGTGTCGCCGTGGCGCCCAATCCACCTATGTTACCGACGGGTGGCTACTGGGGTAGGAAAAGGCGACGGGCTGTGCCGGGCGCGACAATAGGCATGTCTTCCCTGGGCTACGGGCTCTATAATGCTCGGCAGATTCAAAGTCCCAGTACAGGTATCCCAGATGAAACGTCCAAGTGGTCGCGCCGCCGATCAGCTCCGCTCGATCCGCATCACCCGCAACTACACCAAGCACGCCGAAGGGTCGGTACTGGTCGAGTTCGGTGACACCAAGGTCATCTGCACGGTCAGCGTTGAAAACGGTGTACCGCGCTTCCTCAAAGGCCAGGGCCAAGGCTGGCTGACCGCCGAGTATGGCATGCTGCCGCGCTCCACCGGCGAACGTAACCAACGCGAAGCCAGCCGTGGCAAGCAGGGTGGCCGCACCCTGGAAATCCAGCGCCTGATCGGCCGTTCGCTGCGCGCCGCGCTGGACATGAGCAAGCTCGGTGACATCACCCTGTACGTCGATTGCGACGTGATCCAGGCCGATGGCGGTACCCGCACCGCGTCCATTACCGGCGCCATGGTCGCCTTGTGCGACGCTTTGGCAGTGATCAAGAAGCGCGGCGGCCTCAAGGGCGGCAACCCGCTCAAGCACATGATCGCAGCCGTATCTGTCGGCATGTACCAGGGCGAAGCGGTGCTGGACCTCGACTACCTGGAAGACTCCGCAGCCGAAACCGACCTGAATGTGGTCATGACCAGCGCCGGTGGCTTCATCGAAGTGCAGGGTACTGCCGAAGGTGCACCGTTCCAGCCGGAAGATTTCAACGCCATGCTCGCTCTGGCGCAGAAGGGCATGGACGAGATTTTCGAGCTGCAGCAGGCGGCACTGGCTGACTGAAGCCAGCCCAGGAGGTGCGGGGCATGAGCGATTCGAACCTGTCGGTCACCCCGCCCAATGCCGAAGTGCGGCAATGGGCGATGCTCTGCCACCTCTCCGCGCTTCTGGGCCTGGTAGTGCCGCTTGGCCACCTGCTGGGCCCGCTGGTGCTATGGCACCTCAAGCGCGAGCAAGACCCTTTTATCGACGCCCAGGGCAAAGAGGCGCTGAACTTTCAGATCAGCGTGACCATTGCCGGGCTCATCTGCTTCCTGCTGATGTTCGTGGTCATCGGGCTGGTGCTGTTTGCCATGCTCGCAGTGGCCGTGATGATCCTGATTATCATTGCGGCGGTGCGGGCGAATGAGGGCAAGCCTTATCGCTACCCGATGATCTGGCGGCCGATCAAATAACCATTGGGGCTGCAATGCAGCCCCAATGGCCTTTTAGATGGTCAGCGTCCAGTCATAGTCGACGATCAGCGGCGCATGCTGGGAGAAGCGTGGCTGACGCGGCAGGCGGGCGTTGCGCACGAAGCGGCGCAGGCCCGGGGTGAGGATCTGGTAGTCGAACCGATACCCCAGGTTGAGCATCTCGGCCTGCTCGTTGTCCGGCCACCAGCTGTACTGGTCGCCTTCACGGCTGACTTCGCGCAAGGCATCGACATACCCCATCTCGCCAGTGATCGCATCCATCCAGGCGCGTTCTGGCGCCAGGAAGCCCGGCGACTGCTGGCTGTCACGCCAGTTCTTGATGTCGAGCTTCTGCTGCGCCACGTAGAACGAGCCGCAATAGATGTATTCGCGACGCTTGCGACGCTGCTTGTCCAGGTACTTGGCGAAGTCGTCCATCAACTTGAATTTCTGGTTCAAGTCTTCGTCGCCGTTCATGCCCGAAGGCAGCAGCAGGCTGGCAATACTGACTTTGTCGAAATCTGCTTGCAGGTAACGCCCGTAGCGGTCGGCTGTCTCGAAGCCCAGGCCGGTGATGACTGCCTTGGGCTGCATGCGCGAGTAAAGGGCCACACCACCTTGGGCAGGCACTTCCGCGTCGCAGGCATAAAGGAAATAGCCATCGAGCTGGAAAGCTGGGTCGTCGAGTTCAAAGGCCGAGGCGCGGGTATCCTGAAGGCAGATGACGTCGGCATTCTGGGCTTGCAGCCAGCTGAGCAAACCACGCTCGGCCGCAGCCTGAATGCCATTTACGTTCACACTGATGATCCGCATAAATGGCCCCAAAAATCTCGTGCGTGTATGATACCCGAGCTCAACCCATTTAGCTAAATCCGTGGTGTCCGGGACTATTCATGCAGCCGTATCAGCGCGACTTTATCCGTTTTGCCATCGATCGCGGGGTACTGCGTTTCGGTGAATTCACCCTGAAATCGGGGCGTACCAGCCCGTATTTCTTCAATGCCGGCTTGTTCAACACCGGCTCCGCACTGGCTGAGCTGGGGCGTTGCTACGCCGCCGCCATCGTCGACAGCAAGATCCCGTTCG
This sequence comes from Pseudomonas sp. zjy_15, assembly GCF_043101865.1. Taxonomy (NCBI): domain Bacteria; kingdom Pseudomonadati; phylum Pseudomonadota; class Gammaproteobacteria; order Pseudomonadales; family Pseudomonadaceae; genus Pseudomonas; species Pseudomonas sp. zjy_15. The sequence continues at coordinate 147,133 of NZ_JBICII010000100.1, read as the reverse complement.
ATGTGCTGTTCGGCCCGGCCTACAAGGGTATCCCTTTGGCGGCGACTACCGCCGTGGCCCTTGCCGACCAGCATCAGCTGGACGTGCCATGGTGCTTCAACCGCAAGGAAGCCAAGGACCATGGCGAAGGTGGCAGCCTGGTCGGCGCGCCGCTGGCCGGTGACGTGCTGATCATCGACGACGTGATTACTGCCGGTACCGCCATTCGTGAGGTCATGCAGATTATCAACGCCCAGCAGGCCAAGGCCGCTGGTGTACTGATCGCGCTGAACCGTGAAGAGCGCGGCAATGGCGAACTGTCGGCGATCCAGGAAGTGGAACGCGACTTCGGTATCCCGGTGGTCAGCATTGTTTCGCTGACCCAGGTGCTGGAGTTCCTGGCTGACGATCCACAGTTGAAGCAGCACCTGCCGGCTGTCGAGGCCTACCGGGCGCAGTACGGGATCTGATCCTGGCCCAGGAATGAAAAAGGCGACCTTCTTCAGAGGGTCGCCTTTTTTTGTGCCGCCTGATCTGGCCCTTTCGCGGGTAAACCCGCTCCTACATGGGGCAGCGCCAGACTCGAGGTCGGCGATTCCCTTTGTAGGAGCGGGTTTACCCGCGAAGAGGCCAGTGCAGGCTAACCGATCAATCAGCGCGGCTTGCGATTGGTAATCAGGGTGCCCACACCGCTGTCGGTGAAAATCTCCAGCAGCACCGCATTCGGCACGCGGCCATCGATGATGTGCGAGCTGTTCACGCCGCCCTGCACCGCATCCAGCGCGCACTTGATCTTCGGCAGCATGCCGCCATAGATGGTGCCGTCAGCGATCAGTTCGTTGACCTGCTCGGTGGTCAGGCCAGTCAGCACCTGGCCCTGCTTGTCCATCAGGCCGGCGATGTTGGTCAGCAGCATCAGCTTCTCGGCTTGCAGCGCCTCGGCCACCTTGCCCGCCACCAGGTCGGCGTTGATGTTGTACGACTCACCGTTGGCGCCTACGCCGATCGGCGCGATCACCGGAATGAAATCGCCCTTCACCAGCATGCTCAGCAGGTCGGTGTTCACGCTTACCACTTCGCCCACGTGGCCGATGTCGATGATTTCCGGAGTGGTCATCTCAGGCGTCTGGCGGCTGACAGTCAGCTTGCGGGCGCGAATCAGCTCCGCGTCCTTGCCGGTCAGGCCGATGGCGCTGCCGCCGTGGCGGTTGATCAGGTTGACGATGTCCTTGTTGACCTGGCCGCCCAGCACCATCTCGACAACGTCCATGGTCGCCGAATCGGTGACGCGCATGCCGTCGATGAAGTGGCTTTCGATCGACAGGCGCTTGAGCAGGTCACCGATCTGCGGGCCACCGCCGTGGACCACCACCGGGTTGATGCCCACAGCCTTCATCAGCACGATGTCACGGGCGAAGCCCGTCTTGAGCTCCTCGCTCTCCATCGCGTTGCCGCCGTACTTGATCACCAGGGTCTTGCCGACAAAGCGGCGGATGTAAGGCAGTGCTTCGGACAATACCTCGGCTACATGGGAAGCGGCATCGCGATCGAGGGTCATGCAGGGCTCCTGTAAGGAACAGATAGTCGGTCAGAACGGCAGTTGCAGCTCAGGCTCTACCCGCAGCAACTGGGTGCGGAAAACATCCTTGATACGTTGCAATTCGGCGTCGCTGTCGGCCTCGAAACGCAGCACCAGCACCGGGGTGGTGTTGGAGGCGCGAACCAGGCCCCAACCATTGGCGTAGTCGACCCGCACACCGTCGATGGTGGTCAGGCTGGCTTCGCCCCAGTCGGCGTCGCGTTGCAGTGCATCAATGATGCTGAATTTACCCTCGTCGGTCACATCAATATTGATTTCCGGCGTGGAAATATCGTTCGGGAAGGCGGCGAACAGGTTTTCGGCGCTCTGCTCGGTCTTGCTGAGGATCTCCAGCAGGCGCGCGGCGCTGTAGATGCCGTCGTCAAAACCGTACCAGCGTTCCTTGATGAAGATGTGACCGCTCATCTCGCCTGCCAGCAGCGAACCGGTCTGCTTCATCTTTTTCTTGATCAGCGAATGGCCGGTTTTCCACATCAAGGCGCGGCCACCGTGCTGTTCGATCAGCGGGGTCAGGCGGCGGGTGCATTTGACGTCGAAGATGATCTCGGCGCCCGGGTTGCGCGACAGCACATCCTGGGCAAACAGCATCAGCAGGCGGTCGGGGTAGACGATGCTGCCGGTGTTGGTCACCACGCCGACGCGGTCGCCGTCACCGTCGAATGCCAGGCCGATGTCGGCACCGGTTTCCTTGACCTTGGCGATCAGGTCTTCGAGGTTCTCTGGCTTGCCCGGGTCCGGGTGGTGATTGGGGAAGTTGCCGTCGACCTCGCAGAACAGCGGGATCACTTCGCAGCCCAGGGCTTCGATCAATTGCGGTGCAATCACACCGGCGGCGCCGTTGCCGCAGTCCACCACCACCTTGAGCTTTTTCGCCAGCTTCACGTCGCCGACGATCTGCTGGAAGTAGCGGTCGAGGATCTCGACCTTTTCCACGCGGCCCTGGGCCAGCGTCAGGTCGTTGGTTTTCAGGCGGGTCAGCAGGGCCTGGATCTGTTCGTTGGCCAGGGTGTCACCGGCGATGACGATCTTGAAACCGTTGTAGTCCGACGGGTTATGGCTGCCGGTCAGCATCACACCAGACTTGCCGGCCAGCACGTTGGCGGCGTAGTACAGCGCCGGAGTGGGCACCAGGCCGACGTCGCTGACATGGCAGCCCGCATCGACCAGGCCTTTGATCAGTTGTTCCACCAGCATCGGGCCCGACAGGCGGCCATCGCGCCCTACCGATACCTGCGGTTCGCCCTGGGCCAGGCTTTGCGCGCCGATGGCACGGCCGATCCAGTAGGCGGTTTCGGCGTGAAGGGTCTTGCCGACCACACCACGTATGTCATAGGCGCGGAAAATGCTGTCGGGCAATGCGGCGGGGACCAGGTGGGCCATGTCGTTCATCTCTGGAAGCTCCATTAGTCAAAGGCTTTCTGGGCAGGCGCAAACTGAACGCTTGGACGGTGGTTTCGCCAGAGAGTTCGCCATCCTTGGCCTGAACGGTCATCTGCCGGCTCAGTGGCTGCCGGAGTGACCGAAGCCGCCAGCGCCACGCTGGCTTTCGTCGAACGCTTCGACGATGTCGAAGTGAGCCTGCACCACCGGTACCAGCACCAGCTGGGCGATGCGCTCGCCAACCGCGATGGTGAACGGCGTGTTTCCGCGGTTCCAGCACGACACCATCAGCTCGCCCTGGTAGTCCGAGTCGATCAGGCCGACCAGGTTGCCCAGCACGATGCCGTGCTTATGGCCCAAGCCCGAGCGTGGCAGGATGACTGCCGCCAGGCCTGGGTCGCCGATGTAGATCGACAGGCCGGTAGGAATCAGAATGGTCTGGCCTGGCTCGAGGACGGTGTCTTCCTTGAGCAGGGCGCGCAGGTCGAGGCCGGCGGAGCCGGGGGTGGCGTACGCGGGTAGCGGGAATTCGCTACCCAGGCGTGGGTCGAGGATCTTGGCTTGAAGAGCGTGCATGTAACTTATTGAACCTGGTTGAGCCGTTCGGCGATGAAGGCGACCAGTTGCCGGGCGATCTTGCCCTTGCTGGTCTGCGCGAAGAGGGTCTGGTGCTGCTGGCGGTCGATCACGGTCAAGGCGTTTTCTTCGCTGTTGAAGCCGATGCTGGGGTTGGCCACATCATTGGCGACGATCAAGTCGAGGTTCTTGTCCTTGAGCTTGCGCGTGGCGTAATCGAGCAAGTGTTCGGTTTCGGCGGCAAAGCCGACGCTGAACGGGCGGTCGGCGCGGCCAGCAATGGTGGCAAGGATATCGGGATTACGCACCATCTGCAGCAGCATGCCGTCGCCGGTCGTAGGATCTTTCTTCAGTTTTTGTGTGGCAACCACTTCGGGGCGGTAGTCCGCAACCGCTGCCGAGGCGATGAACAGGTCGCACGGCATGGCCGCTTCACAGGCCGCGAGCATGTCTCGCGCGCTGACGACGTCGATACGGCTGACCCGGTCAGGGGTTGGCAAGTGCACAGGGCCCGTGACGAGGGTAACCCGAGCTCCTGCTTCGGCGGCCGCTTCGGCCAAGGCGAAGCCCATCTTGCCGGAGCTATGATTGGTGATGTAGCGCACCGGGTCGATGTTTTCCTGGGTCGGCCCGGCGGTGATCAGCACGTGCTTGCCGGTCAGAGCCTGGCGTTTGAAGCTTTCTGCGGCGCACCAGGCCAGGTCGGTGGCTTCGAGCATGCGCCCCAGGCCGACGTCACCACAGGCCTGGCTGCCGGATGCCGGGCCGAACACCTGAATGCCACGGCTCTTGAGCTGCTCGAGGTTGGCCTGGGTGGCCGGGTCACGCCACATGGCCTGGTTCATCGCCGGCGCCACGGCGACGGTGGCGTCAGTGGCCAGCACCAGCGTGGTCAGCAGGTCGTCTGCCATGCCCTGGGCCATGCGTGCCATGAGGTCGGCGGTGGCTGGGGCGATCAGCACCAGGTCTGCCCACTTGGCCAGTTCGATATGGCCCATGGCAGCTTCGGCGGCCGGGTCGAGCAGGTCCATGTGTACCGGGTGGCCCGACAGTGCCTGCAGGGTCAGCGGGGTGATGAATTCTGCACCACCCCGGGTCATGACGACGCGCACCTGCGCGCCGTGCTCCAGGAGACGGCGAATCAGCTCGGCGCTTTTGTAGGCGGCAATGCCGCCACCCACGCCGAGAACGATGCGCTTGCGATACAGCCGCTGCATAGGCTTGCCTTTTTCCAGTGAGAGCGGGCGACGACGTTTGAAATGCCTGCGGCGGAACGTCGCATGTACGAGGCGAAATAGATTAACACAGGGCCGAAATGGGCCGCAGCAAAGGCAGGGGTGGAATGAACATCAGGGAGTGGCCGGCGGAAGAACGGCCTAGGGAGAAGCTGTTGCAGCGAGGGGCAGGGAGCCTGACAGATACGGAGCTGCTGGCCGTTTTTCTCGGCTCAGGCGTACGTGGGCGTAATGTCGTGGAGCTTTCGCGAGGCTTGTTGGTGAAGTTCGGCAGCTTGCGCCGGTTGCTGGAGGCTGACCGCGAGGCCTTCGTCGGCGAGCTTGGGTTGGGCCCGGTGAGGTACAGCCAGCTGCAGGCACTGCTTGAGATCGGCCGCAGGCACCTTGCAACGTCGATTGAGCGGGAGTCTGCCATGGACAACCCGGCAGCGGTGCGACGCTACTTGAAAGCCATGCTCAGGCATGAGGCCAGCGAGGTGTTCGGGTGTCTGTTTCTCGATACCAAGCACCGACCACTGGCATTTGAGATCCTGTTCAGGGGCACGATAGATCGGGCGAGTGTCTATCCGCGAGAGGTGGTGCGGCGGGCGTTGGTGCACAACGCTGCGGCATTGATCCTGTGCCACAACCATCCTTCAGGGATCAGTGAACCGAGTCAGGACGATGTGCATTTGACCCTGTCGTTGAAGCGGGGGTTGGCGTTGATCGACGTGCGGGTGCTGGATCACATCATCATTGGTGACGGGGAGCCGTTGTCGATGGTCGAGCATGGGTGGATTGTGGCCTGAGGGAGTACTGAGCGCCTTGTAGGGTCAGTACGGGCCCTTTCGCGGGTGAACCCGCTCCTACAGGGGTAGCGTCAACTGCCAGGCTGGCGCTGTCCTGTAGGAGCGGGTTTACCCGCGAAGAGGCCGGTACAGGCTTACCTGGTGACCGACACCTTGCTGAAATCCAGCCGCCCGAACGGGCTCACCTGGTACCCCTCGACGCCTTGGCGCAGCAAGGTCGCCGCCGTCGGGTGCGCCAGTGGCACCCACAGCGCCTGCTGCTGGATCAGCGTCTGCGCCTGCTGGTACAGCCGGCTGCGCACGCTCTGGTCGTTGGTGGTGCGCCCGGCGCTGATCAACTGGTCGAGGCGGCTGTCGCAGAAGCGTGCGAAGTTGGTCCCTGACTCGACCGCCGCACAGGAAAACTGCGGGCTGAGGAAGTTGTCCGGATCGCCGTTGTCGCCTGCCCAGCCCATGAACAGCAAGTCATGCTCGCCAGCCTTGGCGCGGCGGATAAGCTCGCCCCATTCGATCACGCGGATTTCCGCCTTGATACCAATCTTGGCCAGGTCGGCTTGCAGCATCTGCGCGCCAAGGCTGGGGTTGGGGTTGAGCAGGCTACCCGAGGGCCGGGTCCAGATGGTGGTGCTGAAGCCTTCTGCCAGGCCGGCCTTGGCCAGTAGGGCCTTGGCTTTCTTCACATCCAGCGAGTAGCCGGGCAGGTCCTTGGCGTAGCTCCAGGTGTTGGGCGGATAGGGGCCGTTGGCTGCCACTGCAGAGTCTTCGAACACGGCCTTGAGGTAGGCCTGCTTGTCGAAGGCCAGGTTGATGGCCTGGCGCACTTCCGGCTTGTTCAGGGGTGGGTGCTGGCTGTTGATGGCGACGAAGGCCGTCATGAATGCCGGTGTAGCGGCCACCTTGAGGTTGCCGTCCTTGCCCGCTTCGGCAATGTCCAACGGCTTGGGCGACAGGGCAACCTGGCACTCGCCACGCTTGAGCTTCTGCAGGCGAACGTTGGCATCGGTTGTGATGGCGAAGATCAGCGGGTCGACCGCCGGCTTGCCGGCGAAGTAGTCCGGGTTGGCGCGGTAGCGTACCACGGCGTCTTTCTGGAAACGCTGGAACACGAACGGCCCGGTGCCGATCGGTCGGCTGTTCAGCTTCTCCGGCGTGCCGGCCTTCAGCAGCTTGTCGGCATATTCGGCGGAGTAGATCGAGGCGAAGCCCATGCTCAGGGTGGCCAGGAAGGTGGCGTCCGGGTGGCTGAGGGTGAAGCGCACGGTGTTCGGCGCGGGTGCATCGATCGCTTTGATCAGGCTGCCCAACTGCAGCGATTGGGCATGCGGGTAGCCGCCCGGCGCAGTCTTGTGCCAGGCATGGGCCGGGTAGAGCATACGCTGGAAGCTGAACAGCACATCGTCGGCATTCAGCTTGCGGCTTGGCTTGAAATAGGCGGTGCTGTGAAACTTCACGTCATCGCGCAGGGTGAAGTCATACACCAGGCCGTCGGCCGATACCGTCCAGCTGGTCGCCAGGCTCGGCACCACCTTGCCTTGCGCCGCGTCGAACTCCACCAGGCGGTTCATCAGTACGTCGGCGGTGGCGTTGGTGGTGGTGAGCGAATTGTACTGCACCACGTCGAAGCCTTCGGGGCTGGCCTCGCTGCAAACGCTCAGCGGAGCGGCCTGGGCAACGCCGGCGGCGAACAGGGAAGTGAACAATAAGGAAAGTGCGGCGGCACGCATGGTGGCTCCTTGGCTGTCAGTGGCCCATCTGCCAGTGCAGTCTGGAAAAGGCCTACCCTAGTGCGCCCGCCGGTAAATGACCACACCCTTTTTTGCAAATGTTGCGACGAGCGGTCGACGACTGGCGGGGCCTGCCGCTATGCTGGCCCGGCGCGTTCTGGCTTGCGGCAATGTGCATCTACTGTTGTTGCAGCCAAGTCTTTCTGGTATAAAGCAGCGCTCTTTTCTAGGGGCTCGGCCTGTCGCATAAGCGGATCCGGTCGATAAGGCCTCCAGAATCACGGCGCCCAGGCGCCAAAGACTGAGAGATTAAGCGGCCAACCCATGCCGGGTTGGGCATGTGGTTTTAGAGGGCTGAGTCATGTCGAGAGTCTGTCAAGTTACTGGTAAGGGTCCAGTAACCGGGAACAACATTTCCCACGCAAACAACAAAACCCGTCGTCGTTTCCTGCCGAACCTGCAGCACCACCGTTTCTGGGTTGAATCCGAGAAGCGTTTCGTGCGTCTGCGCGTTTCCGCCAAAGGCATGCGTATCATCGACAAGCGCGGCATCGACGCCGTTCTGGTTGACATCCGTAAAGCTGGCGCCAAGGTTTAAGGGAGAGCATCATGCGTGAATTGATCCGTCTGGTTTCGAGTGCCGGTACCGGCCACTTCTACACCACCGACAAGAACAAGCGCACCACCCCGGACAAAATCGAGATCAAGAAATATGATCCGGTTGTTCGCAAGCACGTGGTGTACAAGGAAGCCAAGATCAAGTAATTGATCGGCGACCTGAAAAAACCCGCTTCCGAAAGGAGGCGGGTTTTTTTATGCCTGCTGCCGGGTCAGTTGAAGTCGAAGCCCTGGATCAGCAGGTCGGCACCGGCCTTGATCTGGATGCGCTCGACGTCGTACTCGCGGGTGCACATTTCGTTGGGGCCGACCACCCGGGTGCGGCCGGTAAGGGTGCGGATGGTGTCTTTGAGCGCTGGCGCGTAAGGGGTGCCGACCAGGTGGGCGAGGGTTCGCAGCACTTCTTCGTTGGTCATGGTGTTCTTCCTGTTGAAGTTGGATGGCCCGACATGGGCAGGGCCATCCTCACGCATGCCTGCGAATTGCCTGCGCTACATAGATACTGCTGTGGTTACTTCTGCTCGAACATCACATAGATCTTGCGGCAAGGCTCCAGCACCTCCCAAGTGCCTTTGAAGCCGGCGGGGATTACAAAGCGATCGCCGGCACGCAGGGTTTTCGCCCCGCCATCCTCGTCGCGCAGCACCGAAACGCCCTGGACGATCTCGCAGTATTCGTGCTCGGTGTAGTTCACTGTCCACTGGCCCACCTCACCTTCCCATACGCCAGCGGCAAACTGCCCGCACGGGCTGGAATAGTGGTTGTAGACAGCCTGGTCCGGCTCGCCCTTGAGAATTTTCTCCGCTGCCGGGCGGTAGCGTTCAGCTTCGGTGATGACCTGCGCGAAGTCGATGATGCTATCAATACTCATGGTTCGGCTCCTGTTGTTGTTTAATAAAATGAACATCAGTAGGCTTTTGAGCCTTCCGTGTCAAATATATTGATAGTTTACACCGGCTGGTTTAGGGTATCGCTTGCCAGTGTGCGCTCGGCGCCCGGCCAGAATTCTGACAACGCCTGTGAGTCCTCAGTGCGGCGTTGCACCTAAACAAGAGGAGGAGTTTCGTATGACCACCCTGACCCGTGCGGACTGGGAACAACGTGCCCAGCAACTGAAGATCGAAGGCCGTGCCTTCATCAACGGCGAATACACCGATGCCGCATCCGGTGAAACCTTCGAGTGCCTGAGCCCGGTCGACGGACGCTTCCTGGCCAAGGTTGCCAGCTGCGACCTGGCCGATGCCAACCGCGCTGTGGAAAACGCCCGCGCCACCTTCAACTCCGGCGTGTGGTCGCAGCTGGCCCCCGCCAAGCGCAAGGCCAAGCTGATCCGCTTTGCCGACCTGCTGCGCAAGAACGTCGAAGAGCTGGCACTGCTGGAAACGCTGGATATGGGCAAGCCGATCGGCGACTCCTCCAGTATCGATATCCCGGGCGCGGCCAATGCCATTCACTGGACTGCCGAAGCCATCGACAAGGTCTACGACGAAGTCGCCCCGACCCCGCACGACCAGCTTGGCCTGGTTACCCGCGAAGCAGTGGGTGTGGTCGGTGCGATCGTACCGTGGAACTTCCCGCTGCTGATGGCCTGCTGGAAGCTTGGCCCAGCGTTGGCCACCGGTAACTCGGTCGTGCTCAAACCGTCCGAAAAATCGCCGCTGACCGCCATCCGCATCGCCCAGCTGGCGATCGAAGCCGGTATCCCGGCTGGCGTGCTGAACGTGCTGCCAGGCTACGGCCACACTGTGGGCAAGGCGCTGGCCCTGCACATGGACGTCGACACCCTGGTGTTCACCGGTTCGACCAAGATCGCCAAGCAGCTGATGGTTTACGCGGGCGAGTCGAACATGAAACGCATCTGGCTGGAAGCCGGCGGCAAGAGCCCGAACATTGTCTTTGCCGACGCCCCGGACCTGCAAGCTGCCGCCGAAGCCGCCGCCAGCGCCATTGCCTTCAACCAGGGCGAAGTGTGCACCGCAGGCTCCCGCCTGCTGGTCGAGCGTTCGATCAAGGACAAGTTCCTGCCGATGGTTGTAGAGGCCCTGAAAGGCTGGAAACCAGGTAACCCGCTGGACCCACAGACCACTGTCGGTGCCCTGGTCGATACCCAGCAGATGAACACCGTGCTGTCGTACATCGAGGCTGGCCACAAGGACGGCGCCAAGCTGTTGGCCGGCGGCAAGCGCACCCTGGAAGAGACCGGCGGCACCTACGTCGAGCCGACCATCTTCGACGGCGTGACCAACGCCATGCGCATTGCTCAGGAAGAAATCTTCGGCCCGGTGCTGTCGGTGATTGCCTTCGACACTGCCGAAGAAGCTGTGGCCATTGCCAACGACACGCCGTATGGCCTGGCGGCGGGCATCTGGACTTCGGACATCTCCAAGGCCCACAAGACCGCCCGTGCCGTGCGTGCAGGCAGCGTCTGGGTCAACCAGTACGACGGTGGCGACATGACCGCGCCGTTCGGTGGTTTCAAACAGTCGGGCAACGGCCGTGACAAGTCGCTGCACGCGCTGGAGAAATACACTGAGCTGAAGGCGACCTGGATCAAGCTGTAATCCAGTAGGTCCTTTTCGCGGGCAAGCCCGCTCCTGCAGGTCTTCGCGACCGTGCAGGAGCGGGCTTGCCCGCGAATGGGCCTCTAGAAATATTGGCTGGGAGGCTGCAATGCGTTGGGGTACCTACTTCGCCGTACTGGCATCGGTGCTCAGTGTCGGGCTGGCGCTCGGCGTGAGCATGCCGCTGGTGTCCCTGCGCCTGGAGGCCTGGGGCTACGGCAGCTTCGCCATCGGCGTGATGGCGGCAATGCCGGCGTTGGGTGTATTGGCCGGGGCCAGCCTGGCCAGCCGCCTGGCAGGCTGGGTTGGCGTGCCCTCGGCGATGCGCCTGTGCCTGTGGGGCGGGGCGATGTCGATTGGTCTGCTCGCGCTGCTGCCTAGTTACCCGTTGTGGCTGCTGCTGCGGCTGATGATCGGCATGTCTCTGACCGTGGTGTTCATCCTCGGCGAAAGCTGGATCAACCAACTGGTGGTCGAACAGTGGCGTGGCCGGTTGGTGGCGCTGTATGGCAGCAGCTACGCCCTGAGCCAGTTGGCCGGGCCGTTGGTGCTGGGCTTCCTCGGCTCTGATGACGACTTCGGCTTCTGGGCAGCGACCGGTCTGCTGCTGGCCGCGCCGCTGGTTCTGCTGGGGCGTGGTGGAGCACCGAGCACGGAGGCCTGTAGTGTCACCTTTGGCGACCTGTTCGCCTTCTGCCGACGCTTGCCGGTAATTGCCTGGGCCATTGCCCTGTTCGCCTCGTTCGAGGCGATGATCCTCACTTTACTGCCGGTGTACTGCCTGCAGCAGGGCTTCACCACCGAAATCGCCTTGTTCATGGTAAGTACCGTGGTGGTGGGTGATGCGGTGCTGCAGTTGCCCATCGGCGCGCTGGCCGACCATATGTCGCGACGCACCCTGTTCACTGGCTGTGCGGTGACGCTGCTGGTGTCCAGCCTGGCAATCCCGCTGCTGTTGCACACGCCGGTTATCTGGCCATTGTGGGTGTTGTTCGGCGCCAGTGCCGGCGGCTTGTTCACCTTGTCGCTGGTGCTGATCGGTGAGCGCTACCGCGATGATGAGTTGGTGCGTGCCAATGCCCACGTGGCACAGCTGTGGGGTATCGGCTGTTTGCTCGGGCCGTTGTTGGCGGGTGCGGGGAGCCAGTGGATCAGCGGGCATGCGTTGCTGTTCCTGATGGCGGCCGGGGCTGCAGGGCTGGTGGTATTGACCCGGCGGCGCGGAGCCTTCGAGCCGGTCTCTGCCTGATGGTTTTTGGAGCGCAAGGCCCCCGGAAGTCGCAGTTACAGCATCTTCTCCAAGCCAACCGCCTTGCTGATCCAGGCATTGAGCCGCCGCCAGATCCCACCCGGCTCAGACGTCAGCACGTGCCGTTGGCCATTGTCCTCGGTCGCCCACACTAGCTTGTCACCTATCAGTTTCACCTGATAGCTCAGCGCAGGCGCCATACCCTGCTGGGCCAGCTCGCGGGTGTATTCGGCCAGTTCCGGGCTGTCCACCAGTACCCCGACCTCGGTGTTCCACAACACGGAGCGCGGGTCGAAGTTGAACGAGCCGATGAAGGTCTTGCGTCGGTCGAACACGATCGCTTTGGTGTGCAGGCTTGAATCCGAGCTGCCACGGAAACTCAATCGTCCCGCGCTGGGGTCGCCTGGCTGGCGGCGAAGCTCGTAAAGCTGCACACCGTGTTCAAGCAAGGCACGACGGTAGGGTGCGTAGCCTCCATGCACTGCCGGCACGTCGGTGGCTTCCAGCGAGTTGGTCAGCAGCTTTACCGAAACCCCTGCATCGGCGCGGCCGGTCAGGTACAGCAGCCCCGGCTCACCCGGTACAAAGTAGGCCGATGCCAGGACCAGTTCGCGGTGCACGTTAGCCAAGTCCGGTGCCAGTTGCTGGCTCAGCAGTAATTGCGGGTCCGGCTCGTCTTCGGCCAACACCTTGCTGGGCGCATCCCATAGCGCCTGAGCGTGAGCCCAGATCAGCTCGTTGCGCCACACATCCAGGTGCGGCTGCGACTGATAGGCCATCAACCGGTCGTACAGGGCCTTGCGCTGGGTCCTTGCTTCGGCCAGCGACACTTCCAGACGATGGCGGCTGGCACGCAGGTCGTTGGCATCCGGGTCATGCCAGAGGAAGTCGGTGATCGGCCGGCTGAGGGCGCTGTTCCAGTACTGGTCGAAGCTGTGCCCCAGTTGCTCGGCCACCGGGCCCACGCCCAGCAGGTCGATGTCGGTGAAGTTGAGGTTGGGCTCGGCATCGAAATACTCGTCGCCCAGGTTGCGCCCGCCGACGATGGCCATGCTGTTGTCCACCAGGAACAGCTTGTTGTGCATGCGCCGGTGCTGGCGCGACAAGTTGAACAGCCGGCCCACGGCGCGCGTGACGCCGGTACTGCGCCCCAGGTGCAGTGGGTTGAACACACGGATATGGATGTTCGGGTGGGCATCGAGGGTGCCCATGACGGTGTCCAGGCCATCGCTGGTGGTGTCGTCGAGCAGGATGCGTACGCGCACGCCACGGTCGGCAGCGCGTAGCAGTTCATGCACAAGGGCGCGGGTACTGAGGCCGTCGTGGACGATGTAGTACTGCAGGTCGATGCTCGCCTGGGCGTTGCGGATCAGTTCAGCACGGGCGCGAAAGGCCTCGTTGCTGTTGGGCAGCAAGCGAAAGCCCGAGCGGCCGCCATAGGGCGCGGCCTGGCGCAGCACCGAGCGGCCAAAGGCCGAGTCGTTGGCAGGCAACGCCTGACTGGTTTCGCGGGGCACGCTGATGCTTGTGCAACCGGCAAGGCCGAGCAACAACACCAGCAGCAGAGGCAACGCTCGCTGGAGTCTCAAAGGTGAACCGTCCTGTACAGCAAGGGCTTTAGGGATTTGACCGTGACGGGCGGCGCAAAGTTACGCGTCGACGCTTTCTTCATCCAGTAGACGAAGGGCGGTTTCACCGACCTTGCGCACGGAGGCTTCGATTTGTGGCGTTGGCCTGGCGGCGAAGTTCATGCGCAGGCAGTGGCGGAACTTGCCCGAGGCCGAAAAGATGCTGCCCACGGCAACCTGCACGCCCTGCTCCAGTAAAGCGCGGTTCAGCCGAAGCGTGTCGAGATGTTCGGGTAGCTCCACCCAGAGCATGAAGCCACCCTGGGGCCGGCTGATCCGGGTCCCCGCCGGGAAGTAGCGGGTCACCCAGTCGCTCATCAGGTCGCGGCCACGTTGGTACTGGCTGCGCATGCGCCGCACATGGGGCTGGTAGTGCCCGCCTGCGATGAAGTCAGCAATGGCCAGCTGAGGCTGGCTGGCGGTGCTGCCTGTGCTGATGTACTTCATGTGCAGCACTCGCTCCAGGTAGCGCCCGGGTGCCACCCAGCCGATCCGCAGGCCGGGTGCGAGGGTTTTGGAGAACGAACTGCAGAGCAGCACGCGGCCATCGTCGTCGAACGACTTCAGGGTGCGTGGGCGTGGGTAGGTATAGGCCAGGTCGCCGTACACATCGTCTTCCAGAATCGCCACGTCATAGCGCTGGGCAAGGCTCAGCAGGGCCTTCTTGCGTGCTTCGGGCATGATGTAGCCCAGCGGGTTGTTGCAGCTGGGAGTGATCTGTATGAGCTTGATCGGCCACTGCTCCAAGGCCAGCTCCAGCGCCTCCAGGCTGATGCCGGTGACCGGGTCGGTGGGGATTTCCAGCGCCTTCATGCCCAAGCCTTTGAGGGTTTGCATGGCGCCGTGGAAGCTGGGCGAGTCGACTGCGACGATGTCGCCTGGCTCGCAGACCGCGCGGATGCTGCATGACAGCGCCTCATGGCAGCCGGTGGTGATCACCAGGTCGGCGGGCCCCAGGCGGCAGCCGGAGTCGAGCATCAGCCGGGCCACCTGTTCGCGCAGGGCCAGGTTACCGTGGATGTTGTCGTAGTACAGGCCAGGCATGTCCTGGCGCCGGCTCAACTGGGCGAGGCTGCGCAGCAGCGGCTTCAGGGTAGGGCTGTCGATGTCGGGCATGCCGCGACCGAGCTGCACCACGTCCTGGCGCGGGTTGCTTCGTACCAGTTCCAGCACCTGCTCCCACTGGGAGATGTCCACCGGGCGCTGGGCCGGGCGGCTGATTGCGGGTAGTGCCGGCAACTGCCGTTGGTCGCTGACGAAGTAGCCGGACTTGGGCCGCGGCAAGACCATGCCGCTGTCTTCGAGCATGCGATAGGCCTGCTGCACGGTGCTCAGGCTGACCCCGTGCTCCTCACTCAGTGCGCGCACAGACGGCAGGCGCTGGCCGGGGCGATAGAGGCCCTGCTCGATGCGGGCGCCGAGTATTTCGGCGAGATTCAGGTAGAGGGTCACGGCATACTCCTGCGCTGCATTGGCATAGCGACCGGTACAGTTGGGCTGAAAATACAGCATTCAGTCGGCCAGCGGCCAATTCTGTATGGGAATAATAAGGCTGTATTGGATCTGTATTGTCGAGGGTGCCGACGCGCATGCTTTCTCCACGGTAACAACTGAACGGGAGGATGCGGTGATGGGTGGCATGAGCGATGTGCGCTTGCAACTGTTGGCCAAGGAACTGGAAGCCGGGCAGCAGGCCAAGGTGTTCAACGCGCCAGAGGGTTTGGGGCGTTGGGGGCTGATGTTGCATCGCTGGCATACCCGCAGGGCGTTGCTGCAGCTGACCGATGACGAGTTGCGCGATGTCGGGCTGAGCTGGGAGCAGGCCCGGATCGAAGGGCGGAAAGCCTTCTGGAAGGACTGACACGGTGGTCGCTGGAGGGCCTGTTGTGCCCCAGACTTGAAACTTGCACCGACCCTGTGGGAGCGGGCATGCCCGCGAAGCAGGCGTCGCGGAGGATGGCACGGGCTTCGCCCGTGTTCGCGGGCACGCCCGCTCCCACAGGGGGCTAGTCAGCTTTTAGATTTTAAGCAAGACAGTTGCTGCCACAAGGATGGGGACTTTCAGGCCAGCTCTTTCAGGCGATGCCACAGCATCCCCAGCGCCAGCAATGGCGAGCGCAGGTGCTTGCCGCCAGGGAAGGTGATGTGCGGCACCTTGTTGAAAAGGTCGAAGCGCCCGCTTTCCTGGCCACTGATGGCTTCACCCAGCAGGCGCGCGGCCAGGTGGGTGGCGTTGAGCCCATGGCCCGAGTAGGCCTGGGCGTAATACACGTTCGGCTGGCTGGCCAGGCGGCCAACCTGCGGCAGGCGATTGGCACCAATGCCGATCATGCCGCCCCACTGGTAGTCGATGCGCACGTTGGCAAGCTGCGGGAACACCTTGAGCATCTTCGGCTGCATGTAGGCGGCGATGTCCTTCGGGTCGCGGCCTGAATAGTGGCAGGCACCGCCAAACAGCAGGCGGTGGTCGGCGGACAGGCGGTAGTAGTCCAGCGCCACGCGCTGGTCACACACCGCCATATTCTGCGGCAGCAAGGCGCGTGCGCGTTCTTCGCCCAGCGACTCGGTGGCGATGATGTAGCTGCCGGCCGGCAGCACCTTGCCGCCCAGTTCGCGGTTGAGGTCGTTGTGGTAGGCGTTGCAGCACAGTACCAAGGTCTTTGCGCGTACCCGGCCTTGGGCTGTATGCACCTGCACTTCAGTGCCGTAGTCGATGCGGGTGACTTCGGATTGCTCGAACAACTTCACGCCCAGGCGGGCGGCTGCGGCGGCTTCACCCAATGCCAGATTGAGCGGATGCAGATGCCCGGAGCCCATGTCGACCAGCCCCCCCACATAGCAGTCGGCACCGACCACGCTGTGGATATCGTCCTTGCCGACCAGCCGCAACTCATGTGCATAGCCCAGGCTGCGCAGCTCCTCGGCGTCTTCGGCGAAGCCCAGCAGCTCGGCGGGTTTGTTGGCCAGGTCGCAGTAGCCCCAGGCCAGGTCACAGGCGATGGCATGCTTTTCTACCCGCTCGCGCACGATCTGTACGGCCTCCAGGCCCATCAGCTTCAGGGTGCGCACGCCTTCCTCGCCGATGACCGGGAGGAACTGCTCCAGACCATGACCGACTCCACGGATCAGTTGACCGCCATTGCGCCCACTGGCACCCCAGCCAAGTTTGCGCGCTTCCAGCAGGATGACCGAGAAACCACGCTCGGCCAGCTCGATGGCGGTGTTCAGGCCCGAGTAGCCGCCGCCGATGATGCACACGTCGGCGTTGTGTTCGCCTTGCAGGAAGGCGTGGTCGGGGTGTGGCGCGCTGCTGGCGGCGTAATAGGAGGCGGCGTGCTGCGCGCTGTGGATCATTGGGTAGGTCCTGAGTTGTTATCGGCCAAAAATGGAGGATAAGCTCGGGATCAAGAAGGGGGCAACCAAACGGCCCATTCAGGGGCGTCTGGCTCTCTCAACCGGCAAGGCAAAGGCCTGCGTTGGCTCAGGCGCATCCATAGTGCCGGCACCACGAATGTCGTATAGCTGATGAGCGGTACGGATTGCGGCAAGTATTCCGCTGTCGGTTTGTGTGGGCAGATTGTTGCGACTCATGCGTATCAGCGTGTTTGATGCACTGAGGCGGATAGTCGCTGAAAGCGCTGGGTCATTGGCTTGCGACTTCGCCTGAGTAATCTCGGCGAGTGAGTTGACCATTATCAGTTTGCCTTCACGCAGTTCCAGAACCGACTCCCTTGGCTGCGGTGTACTGCTGTATGGCCGTGATCGATTGCTGCTGTTGATGGGCGGCGCATCTTGATCGTACAGGGGGGGAGCTTCCCCCCAGCCAAAGTAGGAAGGAGGAGCTTGTTCATTGTTTGCGGCCCCAAGCGGTTGAGCTGGCACGCCGGGAGGGGTTGGTGAGTAGGGAGGCGGAGTAGCCGGGGCCCGGTGATGGCGGCGCAGGACTTTTGAACTGATCCAGTTCCCGAACTCTCCAGCGCACCCCGACGGGTCGGTGTAGTTGATGGGGTCGTTCAAACAATAGGCATAAGCATTGGTCCCACCTTTGAAGAACGGGCTCTGTGAGTCACCGCTAAGGAAGCGCATCAACACAGGGCTATAGCTGCGGCGACCGGCGCCGAGCGGATAGCATCCACTGGCAAGATCCAAACGTTCCCCGGTGAAGCCAATGTTTGTTGAGCAGTTAGCGAAAATATGGCCAAAAGGAGTAAAGGTTAATGGTCGACCCGCACCATCCGAGTTTCCCATCAAAGGTGTTTTCCGATGATCAATAGCTTGCAGATTGGTGACTGTGGGCTTAATTTCGGCGAGGGAGAAATCTGATGCCCGGAAGATGCGTTGTGTTTCCCGAGTGCTTTTCAGCACGATAAGCTTCAGTCCGCTGTAAAAGAACAGAATGTGGTTCTTCATCAGCTGGGGCTCGCTTAGCTGAAGGGGGATGTCTCGTCAGTTTGTAGAATGAGTAGGCTTTCCCACAACTGCCAAAATTATCAGGTCCACTGCTTCCATCCAGCACAAGCGTTACGCAAATATTACAGCCATGTCCTGCAACCGCCACAAGATCCACTTCCTGCGCGAACTCATCCCTTCATTCGAGTGCGAGCCCGGCTGCCATGACTGCTGCGGCCCGGTCACCACCTCAGCGGAGGAAATGGCCCGCCTGCCGCGCAAGTCCCAGGCGGAGCAGGACGCTGCTCTGGAGCGCCTGGACTGCGTGCACCTGGGCCCCAACGGCTGCACGGTGTATGAAGAGCGGCCGATGATCTGCCGGCTGTTCGGTACCACCCCGCGTATGGCCTGCCCGCGTGGTCGTGGCCCTGACCCGATGATCGACCCCGCCGCTGAACAGTTGGTCCACCAGTTCATTGCCACCACCCGCCAGGTGCTGGTCTAGCCTCAGTCCGGGATCGGCAGGCAGAGGCTCTCCTTCACCTCTTCCATCACGATGTAGCTCTTCGATTCGCGCACGTGCGGCAGTTTCAGCAGGATGTCCCCGAGCAGCTTGCGGTACGAGGCCATTTCCGAAATACGCGCTTTCACCAGGTAGTCGAAGTCGCCCGACACCAGGTGGCATTCCAGCACGTGGGGCAGCTTCAAGACCGCTCGGCGGAACTCCTCGAAGGTGTCGCCCGACTTGTAGTCCAGGCTGATTTCCACGAACACCAGCAGGCTGCCCTTGAGGTGCTGCGGGTTCAGGCGTGCGTTGTAGCCCATGATGATGCCCTCGCGCTCCAGGCGGCGAACCCGCTCGGTGCAAGGGGTGGTGGACAGCCCAACTTTCTCGCCCAGTTCGGTGAAGGAAATACGCCCGTCATTCTGCAGGATACGCAGGATGTTGCGGTCGATCTTGTCCAGTTCACGCTTGGTCTGGTGCTGGGTTCTCATAGGGGATGCCCCTCCGTGAAAGGCGTTTTTGCCGAGAATTCTCGCCAATAATAGGCTTTTATATAGTGAATTGCACTGGTCTCAAATTCCTATACTGCGCTCATTCATGCCATTTCAATAAAAGTGTGCGGCGCGCCGCGTGTGAGGGATAAAACGATGCGAGTTCTGGTACTTGGTAGCGGTGTAATCGGAACCGCCAGTGCCTACTACCTGGCCCGGCAAGGTTTCGAAGTCACGGTGGTCGACCGCCAGCCGGCGGTGGCCATGGAAACCAGCTTTGCCAACGCCGGCCAGATCTCGCCTGGTTATGCCTCGCCCTGGGCTGCCCCAGGTGTGCCGCTGAAGGCCATCAAGTGGCTGCTGGAGCGGCACGCACCCCTGGCCATCAAGCTCACGGGCGACGTTGACCAGTACCTGTGGATGGCACAGATGCTGCGCAACTGTACCGCCAGCCGTTACGCGGTGAACAAGGAACGCATGGTGCGCCTGTCCGAGTACAGCCGTGACTGCCTCGACGAACTGCGCGCTGAAACCGGCATCAACTACGAAAACCGCAGCCTGGGCACCACCCAGCTGTTCCGCACCCAGGCCCAGGTCGATGCTGCGGCCAAGGACATTGCCGTGCTTGAACAGTCCGGCGTGCCCTACGAGCTGCTCGACCGCGACGGCATTGCCCGCGTCGAACCTGCCCTGGCTGGCGTGAAAGACATCCTGGCCGGCGCCCTGCGCCTGCCGAACGACCAGACTGGCGACTGCCAGCTGTTCACCAGCAAGCTTGCCGACATGGCGTTGAAGCTGGGCGTGGAGTTCCGCTTCGGCCAGGACATCCAGCGCCTGGACGTTGCGGGTGACCGCATCAATGGCGTGTGGATCGACGGCAAGCTGGAGACGGCAGACCGCTACGTGCTGGCACTGGGCAGCTACTCGCCACAGATGCTCAAGCCGCTGGGCATCAAGGCCCCGGTATACCCGCTGAAAGGTTATTCGCTGACCGTGCCGATCACCAACAGCGACATGGCCCCGACTTCGACCATTCTCGACGAGACCTACAAGGTTGCCATCACCCGTTTCGACAACCGCATCCGCGTTGGGGGCATGGCTGAGATCGCTGGTTTTGACCTGTCGCTGAACCCGCGTCGGCGCGAAACGCTGGAGATGATCGTCAACGACCTTTATCCTCGCGGCGGTGACCTGAGCCAGGCCAGCTTCTGGACCGGCTTGCGCCCGGCGACCCCGGACGGCACGCCTATCGTGGGTGCCACGGCGTTCCGCAACCTGTTCCTGAACACCGGTCACGGTACCTTGGGCTGGACCATGGCGTGCGGTTCCGGTCGCTTGCTGGCCGACCTGATTGCGCGCAAGAAGCCGCAGATCAGTGCCGAAGGCCTGGATATCTCTCGTTATGGCAATAGCGGGGAAGTGGCCAAGCACAGGCAAAGCGCGCCGGCTCACCAGCAGTAATAGCCTGTGCCGGCCCATTCGCGGGCTTGCCCGCTCCCACAGGAACACCACAGCTTTTCAACGCTGTGCGCTATCTGTGGGAGGGGCAGGCCCGCGAAGAATCCACCACCGATTTCAACCCGAACACCATAAGGCAGCCGCCATGCGTCCCGCCCGCGCCCTGATCGACCTCCAGGCCCTGCGCCACAACTACCGTCTGGCCCGTGAACTGACGGGTGCCAAAGCCCTCGCCGTGATCAAGGCCGACGCCTATGGCCACGGCGCCGTGCGCTGCGCCCTGGCCCTGGAGGCCGAAGCCGACGGCTTTGCCGTGGCCTGCATCGAAGAGGCGCTGGAACTGCGCGCTGCCGGTATCAAAGCCCCGGTGCTGCTGCTGGAAGGTTTTTTCGAAGCCAGCGAACTGGCGCTGATCGCCGAGCACGACCTGTGGTGCGTGGTGCACTCGCTGTGGCAACTGGAAGCCATCGAGAAAACACCGCTGCACAAGCCGCTCACCGCCTGGCTGAAGCTGGACAGTGGCATGCACCGCGTTGGCCTGCACCCCAAGGACTACCACGACGCCTACCAGCGACTGCTGGCCAGTGGCAAGGTTTCGCGCATCGTGTTGATGAGCCACTTCGCTCGCGCCGATGAACTGGACGCTGACGCCACCTCCCAGCAGATCGCCGTGTTCGAAGCTGCCCGACAGGGCCTGGCCGCCGAATGCAGCCTGCGTAACTCGCCCGGCGTGCTGGGTTGGCCGCAAGCGCCCAGCGACTGGGTGCGCCCAGGCCTGATGCTGTACGGTGCCACGCCGTTCGGAGTGGCGCAGGCCGAGGCCGCACGCCTGCAACCGGTGATGACCCTGCAATCGCGGGTGATCAGCGTGCGCGAGCTGCCTGCCGGCGAGCCGGTGGGCTATGGTGCCAAGTTCGTCAGCCCTCGGCCGACCCGCGTGGGTGTGGTTGCCATGGGCTATGCCGATGGCTACCCGCGCCAGGCGCCCAACGGCACTCCGGTGCTGGTCGCCGGCAAGCGCACTCAGCTGATCGGCCGGGTGTCGATGGACATGCTCAGCATCGACCTCACCGACGTACCGGAAGCCGCTGTCGGCAGCCCGGTAGAGCTATGGGGCAAGCAGGTGCTGGCCAGTGAGGTGGCCGCGCATGCGGGCACCATTCCGTACCAGATCTTCTGCAACCTGAAGCGAGTACCACGGGACTACATCGGCGAATGACACGCTGAAGCGGACAGGTTGGGGGCGGTGTGTTGTAAATACTGAACGGCATTGCCATGATATCGTTCACAACCACCCCTTTCCCACTGTTTCAGGAGGCTCCAGCTTTGGACGTCGGCGAACGACTGCAAGCCATCCGCAAGCTCAAGGGCCTGTCCCAGCGCGAACTCGCCAAGCGTGCAGGCGTGACCAACAGCACCATCTCGATGATCGAGAAGAACAGCGTAAGCCCCTCTATCAGCTCGCTGCGCAAAGTGCTGAGCGGCATTCCCATGTCCATGGTCGAATTCTTTTCGGTCGAGCTGGAGCCCGAAAGCCCCACTCAGATCGTCTACAAGGCCCACGAGCTGATTGATATCTCGGACGGTGCGGTAACCATGAAGCTGGTTGGCAAGTCGCACCCCAACCGTGCCATCGCTTTTCTGACCGAGGTGTACCCGCCAGGCGCCGACACCGGTGCCGAAATGCTGACCCACGACGGCGAGGAGACCGGTATCCTGCTTGAAGGCCGCCTGGAACTGGTGGTCGGCAACGAGATTTTCGTTCTCGAAGAGGGCGACAGCTACTACTTCGAAAGCACCCGCCCGCACCGCTTTCGCAACCCATTCGACCAGCCGGCGCGGCTGATCAGTGCGGCGACGCCTTCAAACTTTTGATCCAGCGCAGTGCATTGATTCGGCAATACCCCTTTCCTGTGTGGGGTCGTTTCACGGCTTCTGGGTTCCCGCTATACTTTTCAACGCTCGCCGATCCGTGGCCGCGAGCGTGATTAGCCACCATGAGGGTGTTCGCGTGAATCAAATCAAGAAGATGCTGGCCGTACCAGCAGCCGTATTCGCCCTCTGGGCAATGAGCGCAACCGCTGCGACCGATGACGACATCGCCAAACGCCTGGAGCCGGTTGGCCAGGTATGCGTCCAGGGTCAGGAATGCAAAGGCATGGAAGTGGCCGCTGCAGCAGGTGGCGGGGGAGCCAAGACGCCGGATGAAATCATCGCCAAGCACTGCAATGCCTGCCATGGCAGCGGCTTGCTCGGCGCGCCTAAAATTGGTGACACCGCCGCGTGGAAAGAACGCGCCGACCATCAGGGCGGCCTGGACGGCATCCTGGCCAAGGCCATTACCGGCATCAACGCCATGCCGCCGAAGGGGACCTGTGCAGACTGCTCGGATGAAGACCTGAAAGAAGCGATCAAGAAAATGTCCGGGCTGTGATTTACAGCTGAATTGCATGAGGCCCGCCGTTGATGGCGGGCTTTGTTTTTGTGGTGCCTGTGCTGGCCCTTTCGCGGGCACACTCGCTCCCACAAGCCCCCCTCAGAACCTGAGGATTATGGTTAACCTGTGGGAGCGGGCGTGCCCGCGAAAGGTCCAGTACAGGCAACCAACCCGCTAGAGCCATGTCCATGGATGTCTCCAGAAGCCCCGATCGGGCTGAGCCTGATTCCATGAGAACTAGCATTTTTACCAGTTCTATTTTTCAGGGTTCTGAAGAACACTGACGCTTCTGATTGCAGTGGTGGCTAACAATGGATCTGGGCGATAACTGTCCCGAGCAACATGCAGCCGGTCGAACACAGCCGCAAAAGCTGATCCCCGGCAGCGCCCCTCGGCATCTGGCCTATTCGCCTTATGGCTATCTCTCGATTTTCCAGGCCGTGCTCGGCTTTAATGGTGGCCGACAGGACCCTGTTACCGGCTGTTATCTACTGGGTAACGGTCGTCGAGCATTTAACCCATCATTGATGCGCTTTATTAGCCCGGACAGCATGAGCCCGTTCGCAGCGGGTGGTCTGAACTCTTATGTCTACTGCCTAGGAGACCCGGTTAACCGGGAAGACCCGAGCGGTTATTTCTCTTTAATCAAACCTATCTCGCGATTGTTCAGGTATTTTTTTCCAAAGAAAAAGCCTACGACGTCTGGTAAGTTGCACCGGGCGATTGTTGTTGAAACCGAAGTAATTACCAAGACCTACAGTGATATACCTTCCGATACCAAGATCAAGGTGGTCAAATCGCCGAAAAGTGTGCCGAATGGCTATGTATTGAGGATGGTGCATGGTACTCAGGAAGAGCATGTTCAATCATTGTTGAGCGGGCTCGATCCTGGCTATAAAAAGAATGGATCCTACGGCGCGTACGTTTATGGCACAACGAATATTGATGCGGCCAGCAACTACACAGGCCAGGACGGATCTATAGTAGGGTTTTACGTGCATGAGTCTGAGTCCTGGGTTCGCGGTAAGGACTATTGGTATGTTCATAAAAATGCGATAGCGATCGATAAGAGCGCGTATCACAAGGTTCATGTGAACGAAGAAGTGGTATTTCCATTTTTAATTAGTAAGACGCTTAAAGTAAGATGGGGTTGACCGGAGTATGCCCTAGGCAACCAACCCGCTTGAGCTCATGTCCAACCCCTGAACCCACGGATGTTTCAGGAGGCCCCATGCACCTCTGCTCCATCGACCAGGCTGTCGAGCAGGTCTTGTCCCGGCTGCCAGCCCATATCCATATGGGCCTGCCTTTGGGTCTGGGGAAACCCAATGCCTTCGTCAACGCGCTTTACGCCCGCGTACGCGAGCTGCCCGAACGGCGCCTGACCATCTATACCGCACTTTCCCTCGGCCGCCCGCCACTGGGCGATGGCCTGCAGCGGCGCTTTCTCGAACCCTTCGTCGAGCGAGTCTTCGCTGACTACGAAGAGCTCAGTTACCTCGCAGACCTGCGCAACGACACGTTGCCACCCAATATTCGGGTCGAACAGTTCTTCATGCAACCCGGCAGCCTGCTGCACAGCGAATCGGCCCAGCAGGACTACATCAGCAGCAACTACAGCCATGCCGCACGGGATATCAACGCCAAAGGCCTGAACCTGATCGCCCAGTTGGTGGCCGCCACCCCCGAAAAGCCCGTGCACTTGAGCCTGGCCTGCAACCCAGACATCACCCTCGACCTGCTGCCGATGATCGCTAAGCGCCGCGCGGCTGGCGAAACCATCCTTATGCTGGGGCAGGTGCATGCCGAGCTGCCCTACATGCCAGGCGATGCCGAGCTGCCCATCGATTCCTTCGACCTGCTGCTCGACGAAGCCGAGCAACGCCGGTTGTTTTCCACGCCAAATATGCCGGTCGGCATCCAGGACCACTGCATCGGTCTGCACGCCAGCAGCCTGGTACGCGATGGCGGTACGCTGCAGATCGGCATTGGTGCCATGGGCGATGCGGTTGCCGCGGCATTGCTGGCGCGTCAGGGCGACAACGCCGGTTACCGTGCGGTGCTCAAGGCGCTGGATGTCGGACCGTGGCAGGCATTGATCGAGCGAGAAGGGGGCCTGGGCACCTTTGTCCACGGCTTGTACGGCTGCAGCGAGATGTTCGTCAACGGCCTGCTGGTGCTGGCTGAAGCAGGGCTGCTACGACGCCCGGCGGACGAGCAGGGCACAATACTGCATGGCGGCTTTTTCCTCGGCCCGCAAGCGTTCTACCAGCGCTTGCGCGAGATGCCGCTGGAGCAGCGCGCGCAGTTTGCCATGACCCGTATCAGCTTCATCAACGAGCTCTATGGGCAGGAGGCACTCAAGCGCCGACAACGTCGTGATGCGCGCTTCATCAACACCGCGTTCGGCATGACCCTGCTCGGCGCCGGGGTGGCCGACCAGCTTGAAGACGGCCGCGTGCTCAGTGGCGTGGGCGGGCAGTACAACTTCGTTGCACAGGGCCATGCGCTGGAGGGCGGGCGTTCGATCCTGCTATTGCGCAGCTGGCGCGAGGCAGGCGGGGAGGTGACCTCGAACCTGTTCTGGACCTATGGCCACTGCACCATTCCTCGGCATCTGCGCGATATCGTGGTGACCGAGTACGGCATTGCGGACTTGCGTGGGCAGACTGACAGCGAGGTGATAGCGCGGTTGTTGGCGGTGAGCGATTCACGGTTCCAGCCGGGCCTGATCAAGCAGGCCAAAGAAGCTGGCAAGCTTGCCGACGACTTTCAGCTGGAGGCGCGCTTTACCGACAATACCCCGCAACGTCTGGAGGCAATCAGGGCACAGCATGCGCGGCTGTTCCCGGAGTATCCGATGGGCACCGACTTTACGGCCGAAGAGCGGGATCTGTTGCGGGCGCTGAACTGGTTGAAGAGCAAGTTCAAGCTGAGCGAGGTGCTGGAGCTGGGCAAGGCAGCGTTGGATGCACCGGGGCCGGAGGGGTATGAAAGCCACCTGGAGCGGATGCAGTTGGGGCAGCCGCAGGGGCTTAAAGAAGAACTTTACCAGCGCTTGTTGTTGGCGGGGCTGGCGGCAACCAGATAAAAGGGTTGCGGCCATTCGCGGGCACGCCCGCTCCCACAGGTACGGCACAGCGTTCGAGACCTGTGCTGTCCCTGTGGGAGCGGGCGTGCCCGCGAAGCAGGTGTCGCGTTTATTCGATGAAGCTGACTACACCACCTTCCAGCGACTTCACCCGGGCCAGCGATTCAACGCGGTAGCCCTGGCTGTCCAGTTCGGCACGGCCGCCCTGGAACGACTTCTCGATCACGATACCCAGGCCCGCCACGGTGGCACCTGCCTGCTTGATGATCGAGATCAGCGCCTGCGAGGCCTTGCCGTTGGCCAGGAAGTCGTCGATCACCAGCACACGGTCGCTGCTGTTGAGGTGACGCGGCGAGATGGCCACGGTGTTCTCGGTCTGCTTGGTGAAGGAATACACCGAGGCGGTCAGCAGGTTCTCGGTCAGGGTCAGCGACTGGTGCTTGCGAGCGAAGATGACCGGCACACCCAGTTTCAGACCGGTCATCACCGCCGGGGCAATGCCCGAGGCTTCGATGGTGACAATCTTGGTCACGCCGGCGTCGGCGAACAGGCGAGCGAACTCGTCACCGATCAGCTGCATCAGCGCCGGATCGATCTGGTGGTTGAGAAACGCGTCGACTTTGAGAACCTGATCGGAAAGCACGATGCCTTCTTCGCGAATCTTCTGATGCAGTGCTTCCACTGTGATTTCCTCGATGTAGATAGTGGTCTGTATGGCCGATCTGTGAGCTCAAATCGGCCATACAAACCACCGTGGCCGCTAAAAGCGGCAAAGTTAAAGAGTAATGGTTGATCAGCGTTTGAGCATTGCCCGGATATCGGCCAGGGCGTTGTTGCCGCGTGCGGCCTTCACCTCGACCGGCGCATCGTCCAGGCCCTCCCAGGCCAGGTCGTCCGGAGGCAGTTCGTCGAGGAACCGGCTGGGCGTGCAGTCGATGATTTCACCGTACTGCTTGCGCTTGGCGGCGAAGGTGAAGGCCAGGGTCTGGCGCGCGCGGGTGATGCCCACGTAGGCCAGGCGGCGTTCCTCTTCGATGGTGTCGGCCTCGATGCTGGAGCGGTGCGGGAGGATTTCCTCTTCCATGCCCATGATGAACACGTAGGGGAATTCCAGGCCCTTGGAGGCATGCAGGGTCATCATCTGCACACCTTCGGCGTTCTCTTCTTCTTCCTGCTGGCGCTCGAGCATGTCGCGCAGCACCAGCTTACCGATGGCGTCTTCGATGGTCATGTCACCCTCTTCGTCCTTCTCGAGGGTGTTTTTCAGCGCTTCCACCAGGAACCAGACGTTGCTGATGCGGAATTCTGCAGCCTTGTCGCTGGCGGTCTGCTGGCGGATCCAGTTCTCGTAGTCGATGTCGCGGATCATCTCGTGCAGCGCGGCAATCGGGTCTTCCAGGGCGACCTTGTGGCGCACCCCATCCAGCCAATGCTTGAAGCGCTGCAAACGCTCGGTGTAGCGCGCGTCCAGGTGCTCGCCCAGGCCCAGTTCCTCGCTGGCGGCGTACATCGATATACCGCGCTCGGTGGCGTAGTTGCCGAGCTTTTCCAGGGTGGTGGAGCCGATTTCCCGGCGCGGTACGTTGATCACACGCAGGTAGGCGTTGTCGTCGTCCGGGTTCACCAGCAGGCGCAGGTAGGCCATCAGGTCCTTGACCTCCTGGCGGCCGAAGAAACTGTTGCCACCCGACAGGCGATACGGCACCTGGTGGTGCTGCAGCTTCAGTTCGATCAGCTTGGCCTGGTAGTTGCCGCGGTAGAGGATGGCGAAGTCGCTGTACGGGCGGTTGGTGCGCAGGTGCAAGGTGAGGATTTCCATGGCCACGCGTTCGGCCTCGGCTTCCTCGTTCTTGCAACGGATCACGCGGATCTCGTCGCCCACGCCCATTTCGCTCCATAGCTGTTTCTCGAACGCATGCGGGTTGTTGGCGATCAACACGTTGGCACAGCGCAGGATGCGGCTGGTGGAGCGGTAGTTCTGCTCGAGCATGACGATCTTCAGGGAGGGGTAGTCCTCCTTGAGCAGCATCAGGTTCTCAGGGCGTGCACCACGCCAGGCGTAGATCGACTGGTCGTCGTCGCCTACCACGGTGAACTGGTTGCGCATGCCTATCAGCATCTTCACCAGCAGGTACTGGCTGGCGTTGGTGTCCTGATATTCGTCTACCAGCAGGTAGCGCACACGGTTTTGCCAGCGTTCCAGCACCTCGGGGTGCTCCTGGAACAGTTTGACTGGCAGCAGGATCAGGTCATCGAAGTCCACTGCGTTGAACGCCTTGAGCGTACGCTGATAGTGGGTGTAGACGATGGCTGCGGTCTGCTCGCGTGGGTTGCGCGCTTTTTCCAGGGCCTCTGGTGGCAGGATAAGGTCGTTTTTCCAGGCACCGATCATGTTCTTGATCTCGTCGATGCCGTCGTCGCCGGAGTATTCCTTCTGCATGATGTCCGACAGCAACGCTTTGATGTCGGACTCGTCGAAGATCGAGAACCCCGGCTTGTAACCCAGGCGCTCGTGTTCCTTGCGGATGATGTTCAGGCCCAGGTTGTGGAACGTACACACGGTCAGGCCACGGCCTTCTCCCGGGCGCAGCAAGGTGGCAACCCGCTCCTTCATCTCGCGCGCGGCCTTGTTGGTAAAGGTCATCGCCACGATGTACTGGGCGCGGATGCCGCAGTTCTGGATGAGGTGGGCAATCTTGCGCGTGATCACGCTGGTCTTGCCCGAACCTGCACCGGCGAGCACCAAAAGAGGGCCGCCGACATAGTCACGGGCTTCCTGCTGCCGGGGATTGAGTCGGGACATGCTAGAAACCGGGGGTCGCCAGAAAATAGCCGCGCATTCTAACAGGCATGGGGCCGTTGTGGCGCGACCGTCTGACGTCTGAGTCAGACTTTTGTCCGTCTCACTATTAGTGCTACTAATGCTAGTGGCTGAAAAAATCATATTTGCCGGTTTGTGCCGTTTCGCGCAGGATGCACGACAAAATACGTCGGGATGCTACGCCCGAGAAACATGTATAAAATTGAAAATCATTTTCATTGAACGCAGTGGCATATCCGCCAGTCTCGTTGCACCGTGAAGCCCTAAGGAGCCCGCTTGTCCACGCCTGTCGAACCTTTGCGTTTGCTGCTGTTGGCCGATGAGCCGGAATGGGCCGCCTTGTTGCACGCCTGCATGCCTGCACTGGGTGGCAGCGCCGTGCTACTGACTGCGCCAAACTGGGAGGCGGTCGACAGCCTGTTCAGTCATGATCGCCAGGCCGTCGTACTGGCAACGCCAGGCTTGCAGCCCGCCGCCGGGCGTTGCGAGCTGCCGACCATCCTGCTGCTTGACCACGAGCCTGAGGCGGCGCCCAGCGCTGTCAGCGACTGGCTGGTACGCGACCAGCTCAACGCCGATACCCTGCGCCGCTCACTGCGCCATGTGCGAGAGCGCGGTGTGCTGGTCGCCACCTTGCAGCGCCTGGCCGAGCAGGACCCGCTGACCGGCATCGCCAACCGCCAGGGCTTCCAGGCTTTGCTCAATGCGCGCCTGGCCGAAAACGACGGCCGTGGTGTTGCGCTTGGCCACCTGGACCTGGACAACTTCCGCCACGTCAACGATGCCCTCGGCCACCAGTGCGGTGACCGGTTGATCCTGCAGGTCGTGGCACGGCTGAAGCATCAGTTGGAAGCGGGCGACCAGTTGGCACGACTGGGCAGCGACGAGTTTGCCCTGCTGATCGACACCCGCCGCGATGCCAACCGCGCCGAATGGATGGCCGACCGCATCGTCGAGGCCTTGGCCGAACCTTATTGGATCGACGGCGAAAGCCTGTTGTTGGGCTGCAGCCTGGGCCTGGCCCATGCTCGCGCACAGAGCGGCGCCGATCCGCTGATGTGGCACGCGCACATCGCCATGCGTCAGGCCAAGGGCAGCCAAGGCTGCACCTTCCATGTGTTCAATGAACGCATCAACCGCAACGCCCGCAGCCTTGCCGACCTGGAAAGCGAATTGCGCCGCGCCCTGCGCCGCGACGAGCTGGAGCTGCACTATCAGCCCCGCCTTAACCTGGCCGACGGGCGCATTGTCGGGCTGGAGGCGCTGGTGCGCTGGCGCCATGCCGAGCGCGGGCTGCTGCCGCCCAGCGAGTTCGTGCCACTGGCCGAGCAGAGCGGCCTGATCGTGCCCTTGGGCTATTGGGTTATTTCCCGTGCCTTGAGTGACATGCAGGCACTGTGCGAGCGCGGCCTGGAACCGCTGCACATGGCGGTCAATTTGAGTTTCCGCCAGTTCCAGGACAGCCAGCTACTGGCCACCTTGAGTCGCCTGATCCTCGAGCACGGTGTGGATGCCCGCTGGCTTGAGTTCGAGCTGACCGAGACGGCGGTGATGCGCCGCAACGAGGTGGTGCGCCAGACCATGGACGCGCTGGGTCGCCTGGGCGTGCGCTTCTCGCTCGATGATTTTGGCACCGGGTTTTCTTCGTTCGTGCACCTCAACAGCCTGCCGATCGCCTTGCTCAAGGTGGACCGCAGCTTTGTTGCGGAAATGGAAATGCGTGAAGAGAACCGCAAGCTGGTGCACGCCATGATCAACCTGGCACACAACCTCAGCCTTGAGGTAGTGGCCGAGGGGGTGGAGAGTGAAGAGCAGCTGGCGTTGTTGCGCGGGTTTGGCTGCGACCAGGTGCAGGGTTTCCTGGTCAGCAAGCCGCTGCCGATAGAGGAATTGATGGCGTATTTGCTGCAGGCGCCCGGCCGCCAGTTGGAGGCTGTCCTTTAGGGCCTCTTCGCGGGCACGCCCGCTCCCACAGGGACCGCGCAGTTTTGAGCCTGCGCAATCCTGTAGGAGCGGGTTTACCCGCGAATGGGCCGGGCCTGCTGGCCAATCTCCACCAGGCGTTCACCGTTGCCGCCACCATCGTTTTCGCGGGTAAACCCGCTCCTACACACTGATCTGCGGTGGACACACACCGGGGGTTGGGCACAGGCCGTTGTAGGAGCGGGTTTACCCGCGAATAGGCCCCCAAGTCAGGCCGAAGCCGTCGCCTTTCCGGTAGCCCAAGCCTTCCCCAGCAACCGCTTCATCCGCCACTCAAAGCCAAAGGTCAGCGCCACCGCCGCACATGCCAGCCCCAGCGCCAGCCCCCACCAGATCCCTACTGCACCACCGCCCAGGGTAAAGGTGAACAACCAGGCGCTCGGCGCCCCCACCAGCCAGTAGCACACCAGCCCGATCAGGAAGGTGGTCTTGGCATCTTTCAGCCCTCGGATAGAGCCCATGGCAATCGTCTGCATGCCGTCGAACAGTTCGAACCACGCCGCTACCATCAACAACTGCACGGCCACCTGGAAGATCGCGGCAAAGGCCGGGTCATTGCGGTCGATAAACAGCCCTACCAGCGCTTCGGGCAGCAGCAGGAACAGGGCGGCGAAGGCAAACATGATCATTGCCCCGAAGCCGATGCCCACCCGCCCGGCGCTGCGTGCTGCCAGCAGGTTACCGGCGCCGTAGTAAAGGCCTACGCGCATGGTCACCGCATAGGACAAGCCTGTCGGCACCATGAATGCCGTGGACACGATCTGCAGGGCAATCTGGTGCGCCGCCAGTTCGGTGCTGCCCAGCACGCCCATGCACAGCGCTGCGAAGGCGAACAGGCCCACTTCCACCATGTACGTGCCGCCAATCGGCAGGCCCAGCCGCCACAGTTCGCGCAAGGCCGCCAGTGATGGGCGTGACAGGCCCTTGCGCAGCGGGTAGGCGGCGTAGGCCGGGTGCCAGCGAATGTACAGCGCCAGGGCGATGGCCATGCCCATCGACACCACTGCAGTGACCAGGCCGATGCCCATCAGCCCCAGCTTGGGCAGGCCGAACATGCCCTCGATCAGCGCCACGTTGAACAGGTAGTTGAGCACCGTGCCTACCAGGCTGATGACCATCACCGGGGTCGAGCGGCCCAGCGCGCTGGTAAAGCCGCGCAAGGCCATGAAGGTCAGGTAGCCGGGCAGGGCCAGCGGTAGCAGGGTAAGGAATTGCGCAGCCGAGGCCACGTTCTCGGGCTTTTGCCCGAACAGCAGCAGCACCGGTTCAAGGTTCCACAGCACCAGCGCGGCGAACAGTGCAAGGCCCCAGGCCAGCCACAGACCGTTCTGCGCCAGGCGGGTAGCGCCCTCGATGTCGTTGGCACCCTTGCGAATGGCCACCAGCGTGCCGACTGCGGCGATCACGCCCAGGCAGAAGATCGATACGAACGAATAGCTGGCTGCCCCCAGACCACCACCCGCCAGAGCCTGAGGGCTGATGCGGGCCATCATCAGGGTGTCGGTCAGCACCATTAGCATGTGCGCCAACTGCGAGGCAATCAGCGGCCCGGCCAGGCGCAGCAAAGCCTTGAGTTCTGTGGTGGGCGCGACGTGCATGGGGCGGTCCTTCATTCTGGAGTGATCAACGAACGGCGATTCTGAGGCTTCGGTCAACTTTGCACAAAAGGATAAAAGCGATAGTTGGCATGAGTTGAACTCATGTATATAGGTTTCTCGGTGATTTGCCTCACACGCCTATATTGCAGGTGCCTCATGCCACGCCAGCTACCACCGCTGTATGCACTGCGCGCATTCGAAGCTGCCGCGCGGCTAAGCTCCTTCACCCGTGCGGGCGAAGAGCTTTCTATTACCCAAAGCGCCATCAGCCGGCATATCCGTACGTTGGAAGAGCATTTTGCCTGCCGCCTGTTCGTGCGCAGTGGCCGCAGCCTGCAACTTACCGAAGCGGGGCGGGTACTGCTACCGGGCGTGCGCGAGGGCTTTGCGGCGTTTGAGCGGGCCTGCGAAACCTTGAGTGGTGAAGACGACATACTGCGCATGAAAGCCCCCTCGACCCTGACCATGCGCTGGTTGCTGGCGTGCCTCAGTCGCTTTCGCCACCTGCAACCGGGCAATGAGGTGCAGCTGACCAGTGCCTGGATGGATGTCGACCATGTGGACTTCCACCAGGAGCCGTTCGATTGCGCGGTGTTGCTCAGCGACGGGGTATTCCCGCCGGAGTGGGAGGTGCGCAAGCTGTTCCCTGAGTTGTTGATCCCGGTCGGCGCGCCGGACCTGCTCGACGAGGAACCCTGGAATGTGTGCAGGCTGGCCTCTGTCGAACTGCTGCACCCCACGGTGGACAAGCGTGACTGGCGGGAGTGGCTGGAGCGTATGGGGCTTGGCGACAAGGTATCGCTCAAGGGCGGCCAGGTGTTCGACACCCTGGAGCTGGGCATGATTGCCGCAGCGCGTGGCTACGGGATATCCATGGGCGACTTGCTGATGGTGGCCGAAGATGTGGCGCAGAAGCGCTTGAGCCTGCCATGGCCGACGGCGGTGCCCAGCGGCATGGATTACTACCTGGTGTGGCCGCGTACCCGCCCGGGTGGCGAGCGTTTGCGGCGGTTGAGTGCGTTTCTGGAAGACGAGGTGGCGGCGATGGATTTGCCGGATGTGGAAATCTTGCCGCGTCTTTGATCACCTGCACCGGCCTCTTCGCGGGCTCGCCCGCTCCCATAGGTCTTGTGGGAGCGGGCAAGCCCGCGAAGAGGCCGGTACAGATTTACATCGAGCCCAGATTCAACGCTTGTGCGCAGGCCTGCAGCGACCGGCGCTCGCTTTGCGCATACAGCGCCAGCTCATCCTGTACCTGCAACCCCAACGCCGCTTCGAACGCTTCGCGGTTGGCGTTGCTACCGTACTCGGCCTGCGCATCGTCGCCCAGGTTGGACTGGAAGATCCCCGCTGCGCTCACTGGCAGGAAGTCCTCGTACACCAGCGCCTCGAAGTGCACGTGGCCCGCGTCGATCAAGCCTTGCAGGGTGGTCGGGCGGCCTTCCTGGTCGCGTGCGGCCAGGCCTTTCTCGGTGGCGAAGTAGCGGAAATATGCAAGGCCTTGTTCGCGCATCTGCGTCAGGTCATCCGGGAATTCGGCAAAGTTTGCCTTCAGCAGCGCCATGTAACGCTCGGCATTGGCTTCGGCTGGAGCGCCACCCAGCGCA
Organism: Pseudomonas sp. zjy_15; assembly: GCF_043101865.1. NCBI lineage: Bacteria > Pseudomonadati > Pseudomonadota > Gammaproteobacteria > Pseudomonadales > Pseudomonadaceae > Pseudomonas > Pseudomonas sp. zjy_15. The sequence continues at coordinate 113,415 of NZ_JBICII010000100.1, read as the reverse complement.
GCGCGGGTAGCGTCGAGCAACTTGTCGTAGAGCTGTCGACCTTTCGGCGTCAACGCTGCACCGCGTTGCTCGATTTCGCCAAAGCGTGCGGTGTGGCTGCCTTTGCTGCCTTGCTGGTCGCTGAAGGCGACCGTTTCCTGCAGGGCCTTGAAGCTGGTCTGGCGCAGCAGGATTGGGTGTCGGCGGGTGGGCGGGCCTTCAACCACGGCCTTCGGCGGGATGCCCTTGGCCGGCATGCCGCGCTGGATTGCATCGATATCCAGGGTACGTGGGGTCAGGTGGTTGATGTGCGGGCCCTTGAAGGCCACCACATCGGCGATCAGGCGGTGTTGGTCGTGCAGTTGCTGGTATTGCTCGGCCGTGACGGTAGCGTCCTGGTGCCAGCGGAAGGTGTGCAGCGCTTCCTGCACGAACGTCTCTGCATCCGCGGCGTCAAGGCCACCCTCGCGCTCACACTGGGCGATCAGTTCGAGGGCGCGGGCGGTGAAGATCTGGCGCTTGGCCAGGATGCCCTGTGCCAGCTCGCGCAACTGCGGGTTGTCGATCAGCTCCAGGCGCAGCAGCGAGGTGAACACGCGGAACGGGCTGACATGCAGCGATTGCTCGTGCACCGCGCGGAAGGCGGTGGAATGCACCGGTACGCCAGCGGAGCTGAGGTCATAGTAGCCGACCGGCTGCATGCCCATGACCGCGAACAGGCGGGCGATGGTGGCCAGTTCTTCGGCGGTGCCGACGCGGATGGCGCCGTGGCGTTCCTGGTCAAGGCGCTCGATTTCGCCGGTCCAGCGCAGGGCCTCGGCCACTTCGGGTTGCCGGGCCATCACCTGCTGGTTGATTTCGCTCACCAGCTCCAGCAGCGTGCCGTACAGCGGCACTTCCTGTTTGTACATGAGCGACATGGCGGCAGAGAACTGCGCGCGGATGCTGTCTGGGCTGACGAAATCGTGGGCTGGCATCGCTAGCTTCCTGGTTGGGTTCGGACGCTTACATGAAAGCTGGGAATGCACTTTGCTCACAAGCGAAAAAAAGTGAGTGTGTCATTCCTTTTTTGATCGACCTCGACGGCCCTTTCGCGGCTAAAGCCGCGCTTACGCGGTCCCCGTAGGAGCGGCTTTAGCCGCGAAGAGGCCCTCAAGCCTGTAGCTGTTCGTGGATCCACTCCACCAGCGCCCGCACCTTGGGCACTTCCGCCGCATGCTCGGCATACGCCAGGTAATGCGCCCCGGCACTGCGCATCGCATGGTTCCACGGCACCACCAGGCTACCTTCCGCCAGTTCCTTCGCCGCCAGGTAGCGCGGCACCAGCGCCACCCCGCACCCTGCCTGCGCCGCGCTCAACGCCATATAGAACGTATCGAAGCGCGGCCCGTGGTAGGCGCTGACGCTTTGCAGGCCCTGCTCCAGGAACCATTCATGCCAGGCCTCCGGCCGCGAGGTGCTTTGCAGCAGCACCAGCTCGGCCAGTTCCTCGGCACCGGCCAGCCTGCGTCCGGCCAGCAGCTCTGGCGCACACACCGGCACCACCTCCTCACGGAACAGCTCTACGCAAGTGGCCCCCGGCCAGGTGCCCTGGCCATAGAAGAACACCACGTCAGCCGAGCCTTGCAGCAGGGCGAACGGCTCCATCTCGTTGCGAATGTCCAGATGGATATTGCTGTGCCGTTTGCCAAAACCCTTCAGGTGCGGGATCAACCAGCGCACGCCAAAACTCGGTTGAGTGGCTACCTTCAATATCTCGGTCTGCTCGCCGTAGGTGAGTACGTAGCGGCTGGACATGTCCACCTGGGTGAGGATCTTGTTGACCTCGGCCAGGTACAGGCTGCCGGCCGGCGTAAGCTGCAAGCGCCGACGGATGCGCAGGAACAGGTGGTGGCGCAGCATGTCTTCCAGCTGCGCCACCTGTTTGCTGACCGCGCTCTGGGTCAGGTGCAGTTCTTCGGCTGCACGGGTAAAACTCAAATGGCGAGCTGCAGCTTCAAAGCACTGCAGGGCGGTCATGGAGGGTACCAGGCGTTTTGACATAGCGGTCTCTGCGGCTCAAATCATTACCTGACGGAATGATATGCGGAATAAAGGTCGTTTGTTGTACCTATGTGATCGGATTAATACTGATCCACATCATTTTTCCACCCCATCACCGATGTAGGAGATGCACAAATGGTTGCTGGATTGCTCGAGCGCCTTGGCGTTGCCGCCGAGGCTTACACCCAGGGCGACTACCCTGTTCACACGCCGATCGACGGCAGCCAGATCGCCTCGGTGAAACTGCTCGGCAAGGCCGAGACCATCGCCCGCATCGATCAGGCCCAAAGCGCCTTCGAAGCCTGGCGCAGTGTGCCGGCTCCGCGCCGTGGCGAACTGGTGCGCCTGTTCGGCGAAGTGCTGCGTGAGCACAAGGCCGACCTCGGCGAGCTGGTCTCGATCGAAGCCGGCAAGATCACCCAGGAAGGCCTGGGCGAAGTGCAGGAAATGATCGACATCTGCGACTTCGCCGTAGGCCTGTCGCGCCAGCTGTACGGCCTGACCATCGCTTCCGAGCGCCCTGGCCACCACATGCGTGAAACCTGGCACCCGCTGGGCGTGGTCGGCGTCATCAGCGCCTTCAACTTCCCGGTTGCCGTGTGGGCCTGGAACACCGCGCTGGCGCTGGTGGCCGGCAACTCGGTGGTATGGAAGCCGTCCGAGAAAACTCCGCTGACCGCCCTGGCCTGCCAGGCGCTGTTCGAAAAAGCCCTGAAAGCCTTCGGCGATGCTCCGGCTGGCTTGGCACAACTGGTTATCGGCGGCCGTGAAGCTGGCGAAGCCATGGTCGACGACCCGCGCGTACCGCTGGTCAGCGCCACCGGCAGCACCCGCATGGGTCGCGAAGTCGGCCCACGCGTGGCTGCCCGCTTCGGCCGCAGCATCCTGGAGCTGGGTGGCAACAACGCCATGATCCTGGCCCCGAGCGCCGACCTGGACCTGGCCGTGCGTGGCATCCTGTTCTCGGCTGTCGGCACTGCCGGCCAGCGTTGCACCACCCTGCGCCGCCTGATCGTGCACCGCTCGATCAAGGACGAAGTGGTTGCCCGCGTCAAAGCCGCCTACGGCAAAGTGCGCATCGGCGACCCACGTAAAGACAACCTGGTAGGCCCGCTGATCGACAAGCAGTCGTTCGACGCCATGCAAGGTGCACTGGCCAAGGCCCGCGACGAAGGTGGCCAGGTATTTGGTGGCGAGCGTCAGTTGGCCGACCAGTACCCGAACGCCTACTACGTTTCGCCAGCCATTGCTGAAATGCCGGCGCAGAGTGACGTGGTGCGCCACGAAACCTTCGCCCCGATCCTGTATGTGCTGGCCTATGACGACTTCGAAGAGGCCCTGCGCCTGAACAACGAAGTGCCACAAGGCCTGTCGTCCTGCATCTTCACCACCGACATCCGTGAGGCCGAGCGCTTCCAGAGCGCCTCGGGCAGCGACTGTGGTATCGCCAACGTCAACATCGGCACCAGCGGCGCCGAGATCGGCGGTGCGTTTGGTGGTGAGAAGGAAACGGGCGGTGGCCGTGAGTCGGGCTCGGATGCCTGGAAAGGCTACATGCGTCGCCAGACCAACACCGTGAACTACTCGCGTGAGTTGCCGCTGGCGCAGGGTATCGTGTTCGACTGATGTATTGATGCTGCATGGCCGGGGGCCTGGCCCCCGGTTCGCGGGTAGACCCGCTCCTACAGGGTTCGTCCAAGCGACACCGACCCCTGTAGGAGCGGGTTTACCCGCGAATGGGCCGCCTTGCGGCCCCAACAAGAACAAATTGCTGGAGCCGGCCATGTCCGAACTGCGTCAACAATGCTTGTGGGAACACGTCAGCAAACCGACCGTCGCCGCCCAGGCCCTGGCCGGTGAGCACAAGGCCGATGTCTGCGTGATCGGCGGCGGTATTACCGGCCTGTCGGCGGCCATCCACCTGCTCGAACAGGGCAAGTCGGTGATCGTGCTGGAGGCCTGGAAGATCGGCCATGGTGGCTCCGGGCGCAACGTCGGCCTGGTCAACGCCGGCACCTGGATCCGCCCCGACGACGTCGAGGCCACCCTTGGCCATAAGCAGGGCAGCCGCCTGAACAAGGTGCTTGGCGAAGCCCCGGCTGAAGTATTCGCCATGATCGAGCGCCTCGGCATCGATTGCCAGGCCCAGCACAAAGGCACGCTGCACATGGCGCACAACGCCACCGGCATCGCCGACCTCGAAGCGCGTCACGAACAATGGCGCCGCCGAGGTGCCGACGTCGAGCTGCTGACCGGCGCCCAGTGCCAGGAATACTGCGGTACCGACAAGATTTCCGCTGCGCTGCTTGATCGCCGTGCTGGCACCATCAACCCCATGGGCTACACCCAAGGCCTGGCGGCTGCCGTGGCGCGCCTGGGCGGCAAGATTTTCCAGCAGTCTTCGGTCGAAGGCCTGGAGCGTGAGGGGGATGGCTGGCAGGTGAAGACTGCGCGTGGCGCTGTGCGCGCCGAAAAGGTGGTCATTTCCACCGGCGCCTACACCGAGGGCGACTGGAGCAACCTGCAGAAGCAGTTCTTCCGTGGTTACTACTATCAGGTAGCCTCCAAACCGCTGAAGGGTATTGCAGCCGACAAGGTGCTGCCACATGGCCAAGGTTCGTGGGACACCCGCACCGTGCTCAGCAGCATTCGCCGCGACGACCAGGGCCGCCTGCTGCTCGGCAGCCTGGGCCGGGTAGACAACAAGCCAGTCTGGTTCGTGCGTAGCTGGGCCGACCGCATCCAGAGCCACTATTACCCCGAGCTGGGCAAAGTCGAGTGGGAAATGCACTGGACCGGTTGCATCGACTTCACCCCCGACCACCTGATGCGCCTGTTCGAGCCGGCGCCGGGGCTGGTGGCGGTAACCGGGTACAACGGGCGGGGTAACACAACCGGCACCGTGATCGGGCGTGCGTTTGCCGAGTTCCTGCTCAAGGGCGAGGCGGACAGCCTGCCCATTCCGTTCTCGCCGATGAGCGGTGTGAGCGCGCCTTCGCTGCGCACGGCGTTCTACGAGTCCGGGTTCTCGCTGTACCACGCGGGTCAGTGCCTGAGGGTTGTGTTGTAGCTGCTGGCCTCTTCGCGGGTAAACCCGCTCCTACGCGCGGAGCGGGGGGCACACATCGGTGGCCCGGCGCAGGCCATTGTGTAGGAGCGGGTTCACCCGCGAAAGGGCCGGACCTGCTGGCTAATTTCCAAAGGCGATCACCGTTGCCGCCGCTACCGTCTTCGCGGGTAAACCCGCTCCTACAGGCGACCGCGCAGGTTGTTCAAATTTTGAGCAAGACAGTTGCGCCTGTTTACCGCCTGAGAGGTCTGTGGTGAACATGTGAGCGGGTTTACCCGCGAAGAAGCCAGCACAGGCTCACGTGTGCGACCAACCATGGAAGCCGCCCATCTTGATTGAAGCCGGCTTCTGCAGCGACAACGACTCCCGGCTCTGTCGCCGAACCGCTGCAACTTGCTCACGCCGTCGGCAGCTCTTCACGCTGCTGCAAACAACTCTTCATCTGCTCATTGTCGATCCGTTACAGCACGCAGTGGGTCAGCGTGTGGAATTCGGCCAGTCAACCCATTACGTTTTTCATCGTTCCTAAAACAGAACGCTAAAGCCAAAAACCGCTATCTACCGCTCCAAAGGTGATGGTTTTAATCTTCTCCCATCAACGCGAAACACCCAGCTGACTGAACATCAAAACCTTAGGAGCAACGACCATGACCAACTTCAAATACAACCGCCTGAACAAAGACGACGCCGCTGTGCTGCTGGTCGATCACCAGGCTGGTCTGTTGTCGCTGGTGCGCGACATCGAGCCGGACGCGTTCAAGAACAACGTGCTGGCCCTGGCCGACCTGGCCAAGTTCTTCAACCTGCCGACCATTCTCACCACCAGCTTCGAGCAAGGCCCCAACGGCCCACTGGTACCGGAGCTGAAAGCCCTGTTCCCAGACGCTCCGTACATTGCCCGCCCCGGCCAGATCAACGCCTGGGACAACGAAGACTTCGTCAAGGCCGTGAAAGCCACTGGCAAGAAGCAGCTGATCATTGCCGGTGTGGTGACTGAGGTCTGTGTAGCTTTCCCGGCCCTGTCGGCCCTGGAAGAAGAGTTCGACGTGTTCGTGGTCACTGATGCCTCCGGCACTTTCAACGCCATGACCCGCGACGCTGCCCACGACCGCATGAGCCAGGCGGGTGCCCAGCTGATGACATGGTTCGGCGTGGCCTGTGAGCTGCACCGCGACTGGCGCAACGACATCGAAGGCCTGGCCGCGCTGTGCTCCAACCACATCCCGGACTACCGCAACCTGATGACCAGCTACAACGCGTTCAACGCCGGCAAGTAAGCCGACCCGCCCCGGGCGCCGTGAGTCGGTGCCCGCGCAGGGCAGCACACCCATCCAATCCACCGCCCGTTCGCCGTTGCAGAGTGAATGCGGGCAAGCTCATCCCAAGGAACGCCGATGAACACCGCACTCCATGACAACCGCGAAGTGGTGACCGTATGCCTGCAACACAAGGTGCTTGATAGCTCGCCGGGCACCCCGGCGTTGCAACCGCCGCGTTGGAAGCAGGCACTGCTGACCTACCTGGTGATCTGCCCGATGACCATGGTCATCCCGCAACTGCTGGCGCCGCTGTTTGCACGCTTCCCGCAGTTGGGCGGCGTGATCACCGGCAACCTGATCGTCAACCTGTTCGTCATCCTGCCCGTGGTGTTCTACATCATGCCTTGGGTAACCCGCCGCTGCGCCAACTGGCTGCGCGGCTGAGCCGACGCCTTCACCTGGAAACTTTCAAGGAGATACCGCTATGAGCACGTTCGTTACCCGCGATGGCACTTCGATCTACTTCAAGGACTGGGGCAGCGGCAAACCTGTGCTGTTCAGCCACGGCTGGCCGCTGGACGCCGACATGTGGGATTCGCAGATGGAGTTCCTGGCCAGCCGCGGTTACCGCGCCATCGCCTTCGACCGCCGGGGTTTCGGGCGCTCGAGCCAGCCGTGGAGCGGTTACGACTACGACACCTTCGCCGATGACATTGCCCAGCTGATCGAACACCTCGACCTGCGCGACGTCACCCTGGTGGGCTTCTCGATGGGGGGCGGTGATGTCAGCCGCTACATCGCCCGCCACGGCAGCGAGCGGGTGGCCGGGCTGGTGTTGCTGGGCGCGGTGACGCCAGTGTTCGGCAAGCGTGACGACAACCCTGACGGCGTCGACCTATCGGTGTTCGAGGGCATCCGGGCCGGCCTGCGTGCCGACCGCGCACAATTCATCGCCGATTTCGCCACGCCGTTCTACGGCCTGAACCATGGGCAGCAGGTGTCCCAGGGTGTGCAGACGCAGACCCTGAACATTGCGCTGATGGCGTCAATCAAAGGCACCCTGGACTGTGTGACGGCCTTCTCGGAGACCGATTTCCGTCCGGACATGGCCAAGGTCGATGTGCCGACGTTGGTGATCCATGGCGATGACGACCAGATCGTGCCGTTCGAGACCACCGGCAAGCAGGCGGCGGAGCTGATTCGCGGCGCCGAGCTGAAGGTGTATGCCGGGGCGCCGCACGGTTTTGCAGTCACTCATGCGCAGCAGCTGAATGAGGACTTGCTGGCGTTCCTTCAGCGGTAATTGTGGGAAACATTCGCGGGTAAACCCGCTCCTACAGACGTTGTAGGAGCGGGTTTACCCGCGAAGAGGCCGGCCCAGGCAGCAAAAAGCTTGACCAGGGCTAACCTTCTTCAACCCACCGCACATCCATTCAAGCCCAGGCCTTGCATCAACCGGCATGCTTCGCAGTCCCCCTGCCGGCCCCTAGTCGGAGAAGCCCATGTCCCAGGATCGCAACGACAAGACCCGTCGCCAGTTCCTCGCCACCAGCACTGTGCTCGGTGCCGCCGGCGCACTCTGGTCCGCATTGCCTTTTACCGGCCAAGCCGGTTCCGCTCACGCATCCACGCAAGGAGGTTCCATGACCGCCGACCTGATTCTGTTCAACGGCAAACTGCACACCGTTGACCGCGAAAAGCCCACCGCGACTGCTGTCGCCATCAAGGACGGCCGTTTCATCGCCGTGGGCAGCGACGCCGAGGCCATGGCCCACAAGGGTGCCGCCACGCAGATCATCGACCTCAAGCAACGCACGGTGATCCCGGGTCTCAATGACTCGCACCTGCACCTGATCCGTGGCGGTCTGAACTACAACCTCGAGCTGCGTTGGGAAGGGGTACCGTCGGTGGCCGATGCCCTGCGCATGCTCAAGGACCAGGCGGCGCGCACGCCCACCCCGCAGTGGGTGCGCGTGGTCGGTGGCTGGAACGAATTCCAGTTCGCCGAAAAGCGCATGCCCACCCTTGAAGAAATCAACCAGGCCGCACCCGACACCCCGGTGTTCCTGCTGCACCTGTACGACCGCGCGTTGCTCAACCGCGCCGCACTCAAGGCCGTTGGCTACACCAAGGACACACCGAACCCGCCGGGTGGCGAGATCCAGCGCGACAAGTTCGGCAACCCGACCGGCATGCTGATCGCCCGCCCGAACGCGATGATTCTCTACGCTACGCTGGCCAAGGGGCCTAAGCTGCCGCTGGAGTATCAGGTCAACTCCACTCGCCAGTTCATGCGTGAGCTCAACCGGCTGGGCCTGACCAGCGCCATCGACGCCGGCGGCGGCTACCAGAACTTCCCCGACGACTACTCCGTGATCCAGGAGCTGGCCGACAACGATCAATTGACCGTACGCATCGCCTACAACCTGTTCACCCAGAAGCCCAAGGAAGAACTCGACGATTTCAAGAAGTGGACCTCCAGCGTCAAGCTGCACAGCGGTACCGACTTCTTGCGCCACAATGGCGCTGGCGAAATGCTGGTGTTCTCTGCCGCCGACTTCGAAGACTTCCTCGAGCCGCGCCCAGACCTGCCGCAAACCATGGAAGAAGAGCTGGAGCCGGTGGTGCGCCACTTGGTCGAGCAGCGCTGGCCATTTCGCCTGCACGCCACCTACAACGAATCGATCACGCGCATGCTCGACGTGTTCGAGAAGGTCAACCGTGACATTCCATTCAACGGCCTGCCCTGGTTCTTCGACCACGCCGAAACCATCACCCCGCATAACATCGAACGCGTGCGTGCGCTGGGCGGTGGTATTGCCATCCAGGACCGCATGGCCTTCCAAGGTGAATACTTCGTCGACCGCTACGGCGCCAAGGCCGCCGAGCAGACCCCGCCGATCAAGCGCATGCTCGAGATGGGCGTGCCGGTGGGCGCGGGTACCGACGCCACTCGGGTGTCCAGCTACAACCCATGGACTTCACTGTACTGGCTGGTCAGTGGCAAGACGGTCGGTGGCATGGAGCTGTACCCGGAAGGTCTGAGCCGTGACACCGCGCTGCAACTGTTCACCCAGGGCAGCGCCTGGTTTTCCAGCGAGCAAGGCAAGAAAGGCCAGATCAAGGTGGGCCAGCTGGCTGACCTGGCCGCGTTGTCGCTGGACTTCTTCAGTGTCGATGAGGAAGCGATCAAGGGTATCGAATCAGTGTTGACCATCGTTGATGGCAAGGTGGTGTACGGTGCTGGTGAGTTCGACAAGCTTGGCCCGCCGCAGGTGCCGGTGCTGCCCGAGTGGTCGCCGGTGACCAAGGTGCCGGGGCACTGGCGCGTCGGTACGCCATCGTTGGCAGCCACCGTGCACCAGTGCAGCGGGCCTTGTGGTGTGCATGCGCACAGCCACGAAAAGGCGCGGCATTCGAGCGTGCCGGTAAATGACTTCCAGGGCTTCTGGGGGGCGCTGGGCTGTTCGTGCTTCGCTTTCTAAGCTGAGCTGATGTGACGAACGGGGGCCAATAACTGGCCCCTTTCTTGTGTCTTCAGTGCCGGCCCTTTCGCGGGTAAACCCGCTCCTACAACGGCCTGTTTCCAACGTCCGGTGTGTGTTTACCGCAGATCATGTGTAGGAGCGGGTTCACCCGCGAATGGGCCGTAAGGGCCGGCATCAATGGTGTGCCTTATGCTCCCCACCAGCCAATAGATGCCGAATCCGCACCTCAACCCCATCGGTCTGCAGCATCCTGACCCGCGCCTCGATCTTCAGTTCGCCACGGGTCACCCGATGGTGATGCCGCAGATGCTCCAGCCATGATTCCTCGAAGAAGAACTCCAGCCACAGCGCCGGATCAGCACTGTCCCGCATCAACCCCCACGACAATGCGCCATTGCGCTTGCGCATCGCTTCCAGCTCTCGCGCCGCCTGCTGGAAGGCCTCGGCTTTGGTGGGGGCGATGTGGTACTCGACGGTGACCATCACCGGTCCGACTTCCTTGTCCATGTCATCGCTCAGCACCGGCACCGGCCAATGCAGCGACGGCGTCAGCTCCTCTGCCTCGGTTTCCGGCAGCGTCACCTTGCAGGTCAGCAAGGTACCCAGCGCCAGGCCGCCTGCGGCCAGCAGCAGGCTGAAGGTGATCGTTGCATGGCTGGCCAGCGTGCCCCACAGCAGGCCGCCACAGGCCATGGCGCCGAAGAAGATCAGAATGTATACCGACAAAGCCCGCGCCCTTACCCAGGCTGGCACCGAAGTCTGCGCAGCCACTTGCAGGTTGGACAGCACCGCGATCCACGCCGCGCCGCTGAGCAGCATCGCGGGCAGCAGCGCATAGAAATTGCGCACCAACGCCAGGGCCAGCAGGAACAGGGCATACAGCAGGCTGGCCAGTAACACCAGGCGGTCACGGCTGATGCGCTCACGCAGGCGCGGCAGCAAGGTGGCGCCCGCCACTGCGCCAATACCGATGGCCGCCAGCAGCAGGCCGAAGTCCGCTGCAGTGCCGTGCATCTCGCCACGCACGATCAGTGGCAGCAGCGAAGTGCCGGCGCTGGCGCAGAAAAAGAACGCCAACGCGCGTAGCAACACGGCCTGCAAAGGCTTGGCACTGCGGGCAAAGCGCAACCCGGTGCGCATGGCGCCAACGAAGCGCTCAGCCGGCAGCAGTGGTTCCTTCACTTCGCGCTTCCACAGGAACAGCACCAGGATCACGCCAGCGAACGAGATGGCATTCAGGGCAAAGGTCAGCCACGGGCCGACCATGCTCACCACCACCCCCGCCAGTGCCGGGCCGATGGCCCGTGACACGTTGATGCCGACACTGGAGAGCGCCACCGCGTTGGCCAGGTCCTCCTTGCCCACCAGTTCCGGTGTCAGTGCGCTCCACGCCGGCATCATCAGCGCTGTACCAATGCCCAGTGCCAGGGTCAGCACCAGCAGCAAGGTGACGTTCATCATCCCGAGCAAGGTCAGGGCCGCCAGCACCACCGCTACGCAAGACATCCACAGCTGCACCAGCAACAGGTAGCGGCGTTTGTCGACGATGTCCGCCGCTGCGCCGGCCGGCAGGGCCAGGAAGAACATCGGCAGCGAGCCGGCTACCTGGATCAACGCCACGTGCAGCGGGCTGGCCGACAGCGTGGTCATCAGCCAGCCGGCGCCCACCTCGTGCATCCAGGTGCCGATGTTGGAGGCGATGGTGGCGATCCACAGCATGCGGAAGGTGGTGTTACGCAACGGGCTCCAGGCACCTGAAGGGGATGTACTCATGTCAGAAGCTGCCTTTGAGTGGGTATTCGATGATCAGGTAGATGCGGTCGATATCACCGCCCGCCTGGGCCTGGTTGGCGCGGTGGCTGACGTGGGAGAACGACAGGCTCAGGTCCTTGGCAGCCCCTGACTGCACCACGTATTTCAGGTCGATATCGCGTTCCCAGTGCTTGCCGCCGTCGCCGTACTGGTTCACATAGATGCCGCCCGCAGGCGCATGGCTGCCGTTGATGCCCCGGCCGATGACATAGCGGCCCATCAGGCTCAGGCCAGGTACACCGAGGGTGGCGAAGTTCAGGTCGTAGCGCAGTTGCCACGAGTGCTCGCCAGGGCCGTTGAAGTCGGCGTACTTGATCGCGTTGGCCAGGTAGATCGAGTCGCCGCCGACAAAGTCGAAAGGCGTGTTGCCCTCGACCTTCTGGTAGGCCAGGCTCAGCGCCTGGGCGCCGAAGCTGTACCTGGCCAGCAGGCTGTAGGCGAGGGTGTCGATCGCCCCTGCGCTAGCGTTGCCGGTGTCGCGGGTTTTGTACAGGTTGCCGTCCAGGCGCCAGTTGCCCTCGGCCAGGATCAGGTTGAGATAGGTCTGGCGCCAGGTGTTTTCCAACTGCCCGGCATACAGTGCGGCGCCGAACGGCCCGTTGGGCGCGAAGGTGGCACCGGCCAGGCTGATGGCCCGGTTGTGGGTGCTGGCGCCGTAGCCGCTGAAGTCGTCGTGGGTGGAACTGTTGTCCTGGTTGTTGAAGGCAGTGAAACGCCCGGCCTGCAGGCGCCAGTCGGGCAGGTCGGTGTTTTCCACCAGCCAGCCGGTGGCGTATTCCGGGTGCAGGCGTTTGTCACCGGTGTCGAACACCGGGGTTTCCACCATCATCTCGCCATAGCGCAACCGGGTGTTGCCTAGCTGCAGTTTGAGCGCGGCCCCGGCGCTGGAGTACTCGGATTCGGCGCGGCCATCGCTGTTGCGTGGCAGCAGGCCGGTGCCGGCATGGCCGCGGCCGCCGTCGAGCTTGAGACCAAGAAAGCCATGGGCATCGATGCCGACGCCGACAGTGCCTTCGGTGAAACCGGAACGCACCTCGCCGATGAAGCCTTGGGCCCATTCCTGGCGGTAGTTCTGGCCACTGCCGGAGGGCGAGCGGAAGTCACTGTGCAGGAAATAGTTGCGGCTGAGCAGCGACCAGCCGGGTTCATCGGCCTGGCTGAGCGCCGGGCACAGGGCGAGGGTGGCGAGCAGGGCGCGGCCTGGTCCGTGAGTGGCGCGGATCATGAGGGGCTCCGGGGGATGATCCGGGAGTGTGGAAGAAGAGTAGACCCAAGGTCTTGTAAGGGTGTGCTGGGTGGGGATTTGCATTGCCTGTACCGGCCCTTTCGCGGCTAAAGCCGCTCCTACAGGGCCACCACCGGTCCCGAGCCTTGTGCAAATACCAGTGGGAGCGGGCATGCCCGCGAAGAGGCCGGGTCAGCCAGTCGGGACCTCAAGCCATGTCGCTGATGGCAAATTCCTCAGCCAGATGGTCGATCAGCGCCCGCACCGACGGCAGCAACCCACGCCGCGATGGGAAGATTGCATGCACGATACCGCAGCGCGGGTGCCAGTCCGGAATCAGCTCAACCAGACGTCCCGCCGCCAGGTCCTCACGCACCGCCACCCGCGGCAAGTGCGCAATCCCCACTCCAGCTACCACGAAGTGGCGCAAGGCAAACAGGTCATCAGTCACCATACGTGGCGTATGCGGGATGACGATGCTGCGGCTGTTGTCCTCACCCTGGAACAGTTCCCACTGGTACTCGCGCTGTGCGCTGCCCCAATGCACGCTGGGTAGTGTGCCCAGCAGCTGTGGGTCAAACCCTTTGGGCAGTTGCGCCAGGTATTGAGGCTGGCCGACCAGGCACTGGGTGCTGTTGCTCAGCACCTTCATCACCATGTCGGTGTTCTCCAGCGGCGGAAAGCGCACCCGCAGGGCGATGTCGAAGCCCTCATGCAGCAGGTCGACGCGGCGGTTGGTGCTTTCGATGAACAGCTCCACCTGCGGGTACTTGAGCATGTAGCGGGTCAGCATCGGCCCGACCCAGGAGTTGAGCAGGGTAGTCGGGCAACTGATGCGCACCAGCCCGCGCGGTTCGCTGCGGTTGCGCTCGATGATTTCCGCCGCGCCCTCTGCCTCCACACGCATGGCCAGACAACGGTTGTAGTAGGCCTGGCCGATCTCGGTCAGCGAGCAGTGGCGGCTGGTGCGGTTCAGCAGCCGCACGCCCAGACGGTCTTCAAGGTCGGCGATTCGCCGGCTGAGTTTTGACTTGGGCATGTCCAGCGCCCGCCCGGCCGGGGCGAAGCCGCCATGTTCGACGACCTGGGTGAAGTAGTAGAGGGAGTTGAGGTCTTCCAATGATCGGTCTCCGGGTATTTGGTTGCCTTTGCCGGCCTCTTCGCGGCTGAAGCCGCTCCTACAGGGTTATGCGGTCCGTGTAGGAGCGGCTTTAGCCGCGAAGAGGCCGGCACAGCCCCCGACAAATCCATCGTTCATAAATCAGAACGCTAAAGCCAGATTCTGCTAACTACCGCCGCAAAGGTGATGATTTTAATCTGTGCCCATCAACGCGAAACACCCCGGATTGCTGAAAAATTCATAACCCTTAGGAGCACAGACCATGAGCAAATTCACCTACAACCGCCTGAACAAAGACGACGCTGCCGTACTGCTGGTCGACCACCAGGCTGGCCTGCTGTCCCTGGTGCGCGATATCGAGCCGGACAAGTTCAAGAACAACGTGCTGGCGCTGGCTGACCTGGCCAAGTTCTTCAACCTGCCGACCATCCTCACCACCAGCTTCGAGCAAGGCCCCAACGGCCCGCTGGTGCCGGAACTGAAAGCCCTGTTCCCGGATGCGCCGTACATTGCCCGCCCTGGCCAGATCAACGCCTGGGACAACGAAGACTTCGTCAAGGCCGTGAAAGCTACCGGCAAGAAGCAACTGATCATCGCCGGCGTTGTGACTGAAGTGTGCGTAGCTTTCCCGGCCCTGTCTGCCCTGGAAGAAGAGTTTGACGTGTTCGTGGTGACTGATGCTTCCGGCACCTTCAATGAAATGACCCGTGATGCCGCGCATGACCGCATGAGCCAGGCGGGTGCCCAACTGATGACCTGGTTCGGCGTGGCCTGCGAGCTGCACCGCGACTGGCGCAACGATGTCGAAGGGCTGGCTGCACTTTGCTCCAACCACATTCCGGATTATCGCAACCTGATGACCAGCTATAACGCGCTGACTGCGGGTAAGTAACACTAAGTAACCTGATGGGTAGCCTCCCCTTGGGGCTACCGTTGACTTGATCGTAGAGTGTTGTTAGCGTTTGAACTGAGCGCGAAACCAGCTGCCATTCAGCGGTAAAAGCTGGCGTAGGAACCCCGTCGATGGCTGAATCATCAGCGTCGGGTGAGACCTCCACACCCCTGCTTGAGGGTGTGTATATGAATATCAAGCGCAAATACAGGGCCACTGGTGACAGTGGCCCTTTTCTTTTCTTGGCAGAAAATTGTACCGCTTGTAGAGCAGCAGCCCGTGGCGATGTTTGTTCAGTGCTTTTGCATCGCACTGCATGAAATTCCACAGCGTTTTGCCGTTGTCGAGGGTCACGATTACCAGCATCTGGCGCCTGGTTTCGTAGACGCCGATGAAGGCCAGCCTGAAAGTGTCATTGGTGTAAGCGACCTGCCATACCTCAAATGGTCCGATTAACGTATCCAGCGCTACCTTTACATAGCGTTCCCGGGCGTCCTGTCTCTTCTCGACGATGTGGTAGATACAGCTGCGCTGAATCCGGATGTCGCCCAGTGGGCTGCTGATGCTGACTACCTCAACGTTTTTGCTGTCCAAGCCCAGATGCAGTGCAGCAACCTCGACTGCAGCGTCATGCGAATCAGCAGGCGCTAGTTCTTCGATAGCCTGGGCGCGTAGTTCACGCGCAAGTGTTCTGAGGTCGGGTAATTGTTCGTCCAGCCAGGAGTTCTGGCCTTTCTTTTCGGCATTTTTTGCGGCTGGGCTGTTGGGGCTCAATGAAATACCTGACTGGGAACAGTCGCTGATGTGGCGGCGGCCAGGTAAGCCTATGGCGAAGGGGCCCCCCTAACAATCAGACGGAGGGTGACGCGTTGTGTAGGGTATTTCCGGCGTTTGGGTAGAGCAGGCTAGTCATTGCAGCCTGCTCAGGACTGATGTAAATCGCTTCAACTTATTGGCTGTGACTCAATCCCATCCAGCAATGCCTCAACCAAACCTTCTGCCATTTCGAGTGCGTTCAGGTTGCTCCAGAACAGGCTCTTGCCTGTGTCATCCAGATGCTCCAAGGCTTTGTAGCCACGGTCGTAGGCACCGCGCAGGTATTGGGCGACATGCACCAGGGCATCGTGGGCGGAAACGCCGGGGTTTACGGTGAACAATGGGGGATGGCCGGCATCGCAGCGGCTGAAAGAGCGTTGGGTGGTGTTGGGGAGGGGTGGATCGGGGACGATTCTTTTGATGGCAATTCCTTCTCCAGGATTGAACTGCAACCACCCGTTTCCACGCAGAAGGCGGCAGTTGTGCGCGGGGTGGAAAACCGGTGAGAAGGCAAGCCGGTAGGCCAAACGGCCTCACGCGCACAACTGCCATAACGGCAGCCCTTCATCACATCCGGGTTTCCACACCCGATCGCTGAACCGACAGCGACCCGGTCAGCCTAGAGAGCAGGCCTTCCTTGGACAATCAGACGGGCGTCGACACGGTGTGTAGGATAATTCCTTGGGATTGGCGTGAACGTAGGAAATGGTTCGCGGGGAAGTAGGACCCAGCTGAGAATTAGACGATTTGTGATGGTTTTTGTGAGTTCGCGTCATGGCGGCGAGGTGATCGTCAGGAAATTGCAGGATGGCTTCCAGGTGCCTGGCGATAGTTTTTGGGCGCCCATGAGATCGAGCGCCGCCCGCGCGGCGCTTCGCGGGTAAACCCGCTCCTACGTCTGTTTCTGGCCAGTCCCTCCTGTGCCAGGCGCGCGCGACCGCCTTGTTTGTACGACGCGATATCGAGGCGTGCGCCAGGGGGCTCGCGTGCGCGTCCCACAGGAATAACTGGCCCGAAACAGACGTAGGAGCGGGTTTACCCGCGAAGCGCCGCGCGGGCGGCGCTCGATCTCACAGGCACTACAACCCTCAAGGCATGCGCCAAAAGGCCTCAATCCGCATCCGATTCAAACAACCGTTCCAGCTCCACCCGCGCCTCCTTGCCCGTCTGCATCACCTTGGCCCGGTCATCACGTACCTGCCCCTGGGCCTCCAGCACCTCTTCGTCATGCTGGGTGAACCGTGCAATGCGGTCCGCCGCCTGTTCATCGCTCAGGCCCAACCCCACCAGTGCCCGGCGGGCCATTTCCAGGCTGGAGTGGTATGTCTCGCGAATCGGTTCGGCGCCCACATCCGCCAGTTTGTGCACGTGCTGGCGGTTACGCGCCCGGGCCAGCACTTTCAGGTGCGGGTACAGGCGTTTTACCCGTTCAGCGCTACGAATGGCGGCTTCCGGGTCATCGATGGTGATGATGAAGTACTCCGCCTCACCCACCTTGGCCGCATGCAGTACCTCGGGGCGCAGCGGGTTACCGTAGAACACCGGCACCTGCTCGAACATACGGGTCATCTCGATGGCATCCACCGAGGTTTCCAGGGCAACGAACGGGATCTTCTGTGCCCGCAGGATACGCGCGACGATCTGGCCCATGCGGCCCATGCCGGCGATTACCACCCGCGGTGTGCCGGCGTCGATGGCCTTGTAATGTTCGGGCACTTCACGCACTGGCTGCGCACGTTTGAGGGCGTGGGCGCAGCCAATCATGAGCAGTGGGGTGATGGCCATCGACAGGGTAATGGTCATCAGCAGCAGGTCGTAGGTCTGGGTATCGAACAGGCCCTGGTCCTTGCCCAGCTTGAACACCACGAAGGCGAACTCGCCGCCGGCGGCCAGCACCATGCCCAGTTGCAGCGCGCTGGCGCCGCTCAGACCGCCGGCCAGGCGACCGGTGCCGACCAGCAGCACCAGCTTCACGGCCACCAGCAACAGGGTCAGGCCCAACACCACCAGCGGCATCTCCAGCAGCAGGTGCAGGTTTGCACCCATCCCGACACTGATGAAGAACAGCCCCAGCAGCAGGCCCTTGAAGGGTTCGATCTGTGATTCCAGCTCGTGGCGGTATTCCGAGTCTGCCAGCAGCAGGCCGGCGAGGAAGGCGCCCAGGGCCATGGAAATACCGGCTTGTTCCATGAGCCAGGCGGTGCCGATCACCACCAGCAGTGCGGTGGCAGTGGACACTTCCGGCAGGCCGGTGCGAGCCACGGTGCGGAACAGCGGGCGCAACAGGTAGCGGCCGCCGATGATGACCACGGCGATGCTGGCGAATACCTTCAGCCCATTCTCCAGGCTGTCGCCACTGCTGGTGTCCGGGCCAGTGGCGGCCAGCAGTGGTACCAAGGCGATCAGCGGGATCGCGGCGATGTCCTGGAACAACAGGATGGCGAATGCCAGACGGCCGTGCGGGGCATTGAGCTGTTTGTTCTCTGCCAGGCTCTGCAGGCCAAGGGCGGTTGACGAAAGCGCCAGGCCCAGACCGAGCACGATGGCCGCGGGCAGCGTCTGGCTGAAGCCGAACAGGGCGATGGCGCCGATAACCGCGCCGGTCAGCAGCACTTGGGCAGTGCCAACACCGAACACCGACTTGCGCATCAGCCACAAGCGTTTGGGCGACAGCTCCAGGCCGATGATGAACAGCAGCAAGACCACGCCCAGTTCGGAAATGTGCGCCACCCTTTCTGTGTCGTGGACCAGGCCAAGTGCTTGCGGGCCGATGACCACACCGGCGAGCAGGTAGCCGAGCATGGCACCCAGTTGCAAGCGCTTGGCCAGGGGGACGGCGAGGACGGCGGCAAGCAGGAAGATCACTGCAGTTTGCAGAAGGCTGCCTTCGTGTGGCATTGGCTCTTACTCCATGAGCTGCCGGGGCAGCGTTATTACAGGTTGGCCGACGATTCTGGAGGCTGGGCTGGCATTAGACAATCTGATGTCGGGAAGAAACATTGTCCTGAAAAAAGAGACGGTGGCTGCGGTCAGTTGTGGGAGTGGCCCGCGCTCATCCCCCACCAAACTGTGCCCGATACTGCGCCGGCGTCATGCCAATCCGCTCACAGAATACCTTGCGCAAATGCCGGTCGCTGCCAAACCCGCACTGCGCTGCCACAACCTTTAACGGCAGGTCGCTGCCTTCGAGCAGCTTGCGCGCGCTGTCGATGCGCGCATTCTGCAGGTACTGCAGCGGCGTCATTCCCACCTCGCGCAGAAACGTTCGGGCAAAGTTGCGCCCGCTCATGGCCACCAGTTCGGCCATTTTCTGCACGGTGAATGCCTGCTCGATGTGGTCGACTATATAGGCCTGTACCCGGGCAATCGGCGAGTCGTCGCGTGGTACCGCAGCCAGCAACGGCCCGTAAGGTGTCTGCCCGCCCTGACGATGACGGGCAACCAGCAGCACCTTGGCCACTTCCAGGGCCAGCGCCTTGCCATGGTCCTCGGCAACCACCGCCAGTGCCAGGTCGATCCCTGCAGTGATACCGCCCGAGGTGATCAGGCAGCGATCCATCACATAAATCTGCTCGGTCTCCACCTTGGCCTCGGGAAACGCTTGTGCCAGGCGCTCCACGTAATTCCAGTGGGTGGTGCAGCGATAGCCATTGAGTAACCCGGCCCGACCCAGCAGGAACACCCCGGTGCAGATGGCACCGAAGCGTTTGGCCTGGCGCACGGCCTTGGGTAGCCAGCGCTCGATCCCTGGCAAGGCGACGGCATAAGCCCCTGGGCCGCCCGGGACCAGCAACAGGTCGACGGCCTCCGGCAAGTCTTCCAGGCGCCGGTCTGCCACTACCTTCAGGCCGCATGAGCCGCGTACCACCGCTTGTCCCTCGGCCAAGGTCAGCAGCCGATATTGCCGTTCTGCTGGCAAGAACCGGTTGGCGATGGCGAATGCATCCATGGGGCCGGTGACATCCAGCAGTAGCACATCGTTGAACAGCACCATGGCCACGGTGCGGTGTGCGGGTTTTTCCTGCATACCTCTTTCGCCTTGAATGCCGGCCGCGGGTAGCGGCCAGAAGCTGAATACGAAACGCATCTTAAGGTATCGGCAAAACGCTCAGGGCCAGCAGCGCACAATTAACAATAATTCAGGTTTGGCTCAGGACTTCGTCATGTGCCGGGGGCGAGACTTTCTGCATTGAACAGGAGAGTCGCCATGTACCCTGGGACGCCCGAAGCGCCGCTGCAAACCCCCGGCGCACTCACGCCCGCGCGGCTGCGCCGGGCCAAGGAGCTGATGTTGCACAGCCCGTTGTCGATCATTGAGATCGCCGCGGTGTGCAACCTTACCCGCAGCCATTTTTCCCGCGCGTTCAAAGTCAACACTGGCCTTTCGCCGCAGGCCTGGCGCCTGCTGGCGCGCATGGAAAAGGCCAAGCGCTTGCTCGCCACCGAGGCGCCTATCACCCATGTGAGCCTGGAGTGCGGCTTTTGTGACCAGGCCCATTTCACCCGCGCTTTCAGCCGCCTGGTCGGCCAGCCACCCAAGGCCTGGCGGCAGGCGCAGGTACTTTCTTAAGCAGAACTTATCCACCGGTATAACCCCTGCGGACAGTGCCGGCCCGTTATCCCAACCCAAGGAGTCACCCCATGAGCCAACCCGATTACAAGCGCCTGAACAAAGACGACGCCGTGGTGCTGCTGGTCGACCACCAGACTGGCCTGATCTCGCTGGTGCAGGATTTTTCGCCCAACGAATTCAAGAACAACGTGCTGGCCTTGGGCGACCTGGCCAAGTTCTTTGGCCTGCCGACCATCCTCACCACCAGCTTCGAGCAAGGCCCGAATGGCCCGCTAGTGCCCGAGCTGAAAGAAATGTTCCCGGATGCGCCGTACATTGCCCGTCCGGGCCAGATCAACGCCTGGGACAACGAAGACTTCGTCAAGGCAATCAAGGCCACGGGCCGCAAGCAACTGATCATCGCCGGTGTGGTGACCGATGTGTGCGTGGCTTTCCCGACCCTGTCGGCGCTGGCGGAAGGTTTTGAAGTGTTCGTGGTGACCGATGCCTCGGGTACCTTCAACGAAACCGTGCAACAAGCGGCTTGGGTGCGCATGACCCAGGCGGGTGCGCAGATGATGAACTGGTTCTCGGTGGCCTGCGAACTGCACCGCGACTGGCGCAACGACATCGAAGGGCTGGGCAACCTGCTGTCGCAGCGTATTCCCAACTACCGCAACCTGATGAACAGCTACGCGGCGCTCGCCTCGCGATGATGTAAACCTGTACCGGCCTCTTCGCGGGTAAACCCGCCCCTACAATGCCCGTGCCGACTGTAGGAGCGGGTTTACCCGCGAAGAGGCCGGCACAGGCTATGAGTGACTCACAGGCAGAAAGAAGCGAATCCGGCATCCACCCAACTGCGACACCAGCGCCTGCAACTGCCCGCCGTGGGCCTGAGCCACCGAACTGCAGATCGCCAAGCCCATCCCCATGCCACCGGTCTTGGTGGTATGAAACGCATCGAATATACGCTCCCGCTCGTCCGCCACGATCCCCGGCCCGTTGTCGTCCACGCAGATTTCCACCCCATCCTCGACCACCGCCGATCCAATCTTCAGCACCCCGTCACTGCGATACCCCGCCAATGCTTCCAAGGCATTGGTAATCAGGTTGAACACCAGTTGCTGCAACTGCACCGGGTCGGCTGTCACGCATACCCCGGCTTGTAACAGCGTCTGCACATCCACCTTGCCCCTGGCGGCGTCGGCCGAGGTCAGGCGCACCACCTCGCGGATCAATTCGTCCAGCTTCACCGCCTTGAGTTGCATCGGTGACTGCTTGGCCAGGGACCGCAGCGCCCGCACGATGTTGCCGGCCCGTTCGCTGTCGTTGCGGATATCTTCCAGGCCGGCAATCGCTTCTTCCAGGTCGGGGTTGGCGCGCTTCAGCCAGCGCAGGCTGGCCGCGGCATTGGAAGCGATGCCCAGTAGCGGCTGGCTGATTTCGTGAGCGATGGACGCTGACAGCTCATTCATCGCCTGCAAGTGCGCACTGCGTGCCAGTTCCGCACGCGAGCGGCGCAACTCAGCCTCCATCTGTGCGCGGATCTGGTTTTCCTCGGCCAGACGCGTGTAGAACTTGGCCGTTTGTAGCGATACCGCCGCCTGCGAGGCGAGGATCTCCAGCATGGCCAGGCGCTGACTGCCGAACAGGTTCGGCACAAGGCGGTTTTCCAGGTACACCAGGCCGATCAGCACGCCCTGGATCACCAGCGGCAGGCACAACACCGAGCGGGCGTTGCGTGCCTGCAATTGTTGGCGGAAGGCCTCTGGGCACTCATCAAGGGCATCGTTGAGCACCAGCGGTTTGCGGGTGCGCATGGTGGCGTTGATGACTGACAGCGGCGCCTGGGTCATGAACTTCTGGCAGTTGTCCATGCTCACGTGCAACCCGGCATCGTCGATGTGGGCCAGGGCAGCCATCTGGAATTCGGCCCCGCTTACAATCAGCAACACGCCATGATCGGCACCGGAGTGCTGGGTCAGATGGCCCATCAGGGTTTCGATCAGGCCTTCGAGCAGTACTTCCTCGGACAGCGCCCGCGCAGCTTCGATACCGGCTTCGAGGTCCAGCCTGGCCTGGTGGGTGGCACGATAAGTTTCCTGAACCGGCTGGGTGCGCAGAAATGGATGCAACGTCTCTAGCTGGTGCACCTTGCCGGTCGCGCCCCAGATATGGAAGCAGTCGCGGGCGATACGCAGGTGCAGGTTGGCGCCGGAGATCAGGCCGTTGGGGATGCACACCTCGGCCAGCTGTTCATGGGCCAGTGCCTGCTCGTGGATGAAACCGGCAGCAGTGGCGGCGATCTGCGCCTGGTCGAAGCAGCGGATCGCGGCCAGGCCGTCGCCATCGAGCTTGGCGATCACGCCCTCGATCAGCAACTGCTTGCTGCGGAAGGTGGCCGGGTTGAAGCCGGCCCAGCGGCTGAAGCGCTCGCGCAGGGCCTGTAGCTCGCGCAGCTTGTCGGCAAGGCTGCCGTGGGCTTCGGGGCTGCCCAGGGCCAGGCCGCGGAACAGGTGATAGTCGGCCAGGTTGATGTGCGCCGGTGCCGCCCAGCTGTTGTCACCAGCCAATGCCAGGTCGCGCATGGCCTTCGGGATATTGCCCATGTAAAAGGCGCACATGGCGGCGAACAGGTGTTGGAAGAACCGCGTTGTGGGCGACCTCGAGGGTGCGGCCGGGGCTGGGCTGGGCAGGCCGCTCAGGTTGGCGACGAACGCTTGCTGGGCCTGCAGGATCAGCTCGATATCGCGGTAGCCGTGGTGACGCACAGTGGCCAGGCCTTGCGCCACTTCCTCGACCACGTCCGGCAGGTAGCGGCCCATGAACAGCGAGTCTGAAACCAGGTGGTTGCAGGCATAGCAGCTCATCGCCAGGTCACCGCTCAGGCGCGCCGAGTCGACCGCGTCCAGCGCGGTGCGTCGGGCGAATTCCATGGGCGAGGTCCAGGCGCTGACCTGGTCCAGAGCCAGCAGCGCACTGGTCAGATCAGCGTCGAAACCGTGCCGTTCGATCAGCTTGAGCGCGGCCAGGCAACAGGCATGGCCATCATGGTAAGCGCCAAAACGCTCGGCAATCATCACCCCGTACCAGGCCATGCCGTAGGTGCTGCCAGGCGCAACACCGTGCAGTAGCGACATCTCCATGAGCTTGGCCAGGTGCAGGAAGCAGATGTCGTCCTTCACGAAGAACGATGATGACAGGGTGGCCAACAAGCTGATGGCAACCATCACCTCCTCCGAATCGGTGCGCGGCAGCGACTCCAGGCAATGCCGTCCTTTCTGTTCGACCAGCGCCTGGACATGGGCATGACTGGCCTCGACCTCTTGCCAGTCGATGCCCCGTACCGGGCTTATACCCAGCAAGTCCAGGCCGCTCAGGGCGCTGTCGATGGCTGCCTGATAGTCACCGCGCAAGGTATACAGCAATGCCTGCAGCCGGCACGCTCGTGCCTGGTCCAACACCGAGCGGGCACGCTGTCGGCATTCAGTGAGGCGTGCCTCGGCCGCGACCGTTCGTGACAGTTGCATGTCGCACTCCGTCGCCATGCAGGCGATGGCAAAGCCATGCGTGGCGCGGCTTTCCAGTGTGGCGCTGTGGTGCAACAACTGCTCGGCGGTATGCAGGTAGCCTGCGGTCTGTTCGAAGGCGCCGGCATCGCGTGCGCGTGATGCGGCATCTCGTAAAAGCTGCAGGAACGCTTCGCAATCATCCGCTGCAAACCCGCGGGGGGTGGCACATTGCAGCTGGCTGGCGAGCTCGAACAGCCCCTCCTGCATGTGGTCTGGCCAAGCCTGGCGCATGGCCAGGGCGATGCGTGCATGCAGCGAGGCGCGCTCGTGTACGGGCGTGAGTGCATAAGCAGCCTCCATCACCCGGTCATGAGTGAAGCCCAAGCCGTTCTGGCCCGGTTGCACGAAACCGGCGCCAATCAAGGCTTTCAACGGTTCGCCTGGCGGTTGGGCAAGCACTTGCCGAAGCAGGCGCTCATCGCAGTGGCTGCCCGCCGCGCTGACGACTCGCAAAAGCTCGCGTTGCGGTGCCGCCAGGCGCCCCAGGCGGTGGACCATCAGGTCGGCGACATTGTCGGAATAGCAGTGCCGGGCCACGGCCTGCAGGCACCATGACCAGCGCATGGCCTGGGTGTCGAAGATGAACAGCTGGTCTTCGACCATGGCCCTGAGGATCTGATTGACGAAAAACGGGTTGCCCGCCGTTTTGCCGTGCACCAGTTCGGCCAGCTGAAATGCGTCTTCGGGGGCAACATGGAAGCGCTCGCCAATCAGCTCGGCCACCGCCCCAACGGCCAGCGGCCGCAGGTTCAGCGTGGTGCTGCGCACCGCTGCGGGTATGGCCAGCTGTGCGCTGGTGGTGGGCGTATCGTTGCACCGGGTGAAAATCAGCAGCAGGTTGGCCGGTGCGTCAGCCAGCAGTTGGGCCAGCAGTTGCCGGGTGGCGTCGTCGGCCCATTGCAGGTCGTCGAAGAACAGCACCAGCGGTTGGCCCGGCCGGCTGAAAACCTGCAGGAACTCAATGATCGCGTGCAGTTCCTTGTGCAACGCAAGGCGCGTGGGCTTGGCGGGTAACTGTGGCAGGGGGCCGAGAATCAGTTGCAGGTCCGGGGCCAGCTTGCCGAGCAGACGGCCATGACCTTTGATGCGGCGCAGGATCTCGCGGCGCAGGGTGTCGAGGTCCTGACTGTTCTTGGTCAGCAACTGGGTAGTCAGAGCTCCGAGCACTTCGATCCAGGGCGTGTAGGGCACGGCTTGTGCCTGGCTGTTGCACTTGCCGACGGCCCAGTAACCTTCAGCGTTGGCCTTGAGCGCTGCTTCGACCAGGCTCGACTTGCCCATGCCAGTAGCGCCGTTGATGACCAGGGCTTGTGGTTTGCTGTCGCGATGCAAGGCCTTGAGCAGCAGGGTGATAGCCTTTTGCTCGGCGCCGCGGCCATACAGGCGTGCGTGGCCGGGTGCTACCGGGTCGGCGCAGCCTGGGGTGAAGGGTGCCATGGTTTTGTGGGCGACCCACTGCCGCTGGCAGTGAGCCAAATCCACTGCAAGGGCGCGCGCGCTCTGGTAGCGGGCGTCCGGCTCTTTGGCCAAGGCCTTTGCCAGGATCAGGCTGAGGGGCGGCGGTACGTTGCTGCGCACTTCGCAGGCCGGCCGCGGCTGCACGCCGGCATGCAGCTGTCGCCAGTGCTGGATGTCGCGCCCGGCGAGCGGCAGCTCGCCTACCAATAGCTGGTAGAGGATCGCCCCCAGGGCATAGATGTCACTGCGTCGGTCGCAGCTGCTACCGTGCGGGCAAATCTGCTCCGGCGCCAGGTAGGCCCAGTTGCCGAGCGGGGATCCCTGTTCGCTGAACTGCTCTGCCGGGTCGGCGTGAAAGAAGCCCAGGCGCACCTGCTGATGGGCGTGCAGGCACACATGCTCCGGCTGCAGTGTACCGTGCAGCACATTGCGTTCATGCGCTTGCGCCAACGCAAGGGCGGCGTTAACCGCGATGTCGAGAAACGGCTCCAGCGGCGCAGGGCCTTCAGTGATCAGGTCGGCGACTGAGCGCCCGGCCGGGTACACCAGCAATGGGCCTTCGGCCGAGCGCACGAACGCCGAGGGGATCACCGCCCACTGCGGGTCCAGTTGCAGGCGGTAGTCACGTTCTAGGCGCTGACAGGCGGAAGGGGCCTCAAGCGGGGCGCGCACGGCGATCCAGGCCTGGAGTGTGGCCGGGTCACGCAGTCGGAAGTAGCTGAGCTCACCTTCCTTGCCCAGTGCGCTGATCTCGCATCGGTTCAGCCAGCCCTCGTCGATTGACTGGTCGTAATCGATGGGCCTGTGGGCAAGGCGTTCATCGAGCATAAAGCACCCCCGCTAGCGACATCCTGAGGCGCGAGTATACGCAGCGGGCCCAGCATGGATGCGGGTTACAGCCTGCTTGGCAGGAACGGGCACGCTGTTGTCCGTTATCGTCCCCTGAGGGCTGGCTGACTTTTGTATAGTCCTCAGGCCAACCTATCCCTCGGGATAATTGTCTGAATGCGTATGCTGGCTTAGGCTGCCCATGCAGCGAAAACGCCCGTGCCCGCGCGAGGAAGCCATGATCCGAATAGGCAATGCCCTGGTGTCGCTGGAGCGGCGCGAAGTCTTTGTCGACGGCAAGCCGATCCTGTTGGGTGGGCGTGCTTTCGAAGTGCTGGCCACGCTGATCAGGGCCAAGGGCCGCGTGGTCGGCAAGGACGAGCTGTTCAGTCAGGTGTGGGCTGGCACGGTGGTCGAGGACAATAACTTGCAGGTCCAGGTGTCCTTGCTGCGCAAGGCCTTTGGCGACCGCGGCCTGATCCAGACCGTGCCGCGCCGGGGCTACCGTCTGGCCGCGCAGATCAGCCTCGAGGTGCCTGGTCAGGCACTGGGCAGGTCGCTGCTGCGCAGCGTGGCCGAGACTGTCGAGCCGCTCGATGAGCGTGTGAACGTGCCGGTGCTGGTGGTGGATGACGACCCGTCGGTGCGCACCGCTCTGGGCCGGCTGTTGCGTTCGCAGAACATCCCGCATCACTTGTTTGCCAGCGCCGAGGCGCTGTTCGAGGCCCGCCTGGAAACCCCCTGTGCCTGCCTGCTGCTGGACATGCACTTGCCTGGCACAAGCGGCCTGGAGGTACAGGATGCGCTGTGCCGGCTGGCGCTGCCCTGGCCGATCGTGTTCATGACCGGCTTCGGCACCATCCCGATGACCGTTCAGGCCATGCGCGCCGGGGCGGTGGAGTTTCTGACCAAGCCATTCGATGAAGACCAGTTGCTGACCCTGTTGCAGACAGTGCGCGCCCGTGCCGTGGCCGAAGGCCGCAAGTGGCTCCATGCGCGGCAGGTCGAGGAAAAGTACCAGCGCCTGACTCACCGTGAGCGCCAGGTCTTCTCGCTGGTGGTCGGCGGCTTGTCGCACAAGCAGATCGCCAGGCAGATCGGCACCAGCGAGGTGACGACCAAGGTGCACAAGAAGAACATCATGAACAAAATGCAGTCCCGCTCGCTGCTGGAGCTTGCGGCCATGCACAACCTCCTCGGAGCGCGGTCTGCGAGCCTGGGCGGCGCATGAGCAGAGGGGTGTGCATCGTCGACGACGATGCCTCGGTGCGCAAAAGCCTGGCCAACCTGCTGCGCTCGGTGGGGTTCGAGACCTTGTCGTTTTCCGCCGCGGACGCATTCCTGGCCTCGCCACTGGCGGGTGAGGCGGGCTGTGTGTTGCTTGACCTGAAGATGCCGGGGATGAGTGGGCTGGAGGTACAGCGTGAGCTGGCACAGCGGGGGTGGTGCTTGCCGGTGATCTGCATGTCGGCACATTGGGATGATGGCTCGGTACGGGCAGCGATGGGCCTTGGGGCACTGGCCTGCCTGGGCAAGCCGTTTTCTGAAGAGGTGCTGCTGAAGGTGGTTGAAGAGGCTTTGGCCGGCGGTCAGTGAGGTATGGCTGTGCCGGCCTCTTCGCGGGTGAACCCGCTCCTACGGGGGGCCTCACAACCCTGGCAATCTAACTGCTCCCCGGCCGGTACTGCAGGGCCTCGGCCAAGTGCGCCCGGCCTATCGTCTCGCATCCCTCCAGGTCCGCCAGTGTCCGCGCCACCTTCAACAACCGGTGCGCCGCCCGAAGCGATAAGGTCAGCCGCTCGCAGGCCCCTTCCAGCCAGACTTGGTCCGCCGCTACCAACCCACAGTGATGCCTTAAACCTTCAAGGTCTAGAAATGCATTCGCACACCCTTGTCGCCTGTGCTGCAGCTCCCGCGCTTCAGCTACCCTGACGGCGACATCGGCACTGGTTTCACCACAAGGCTGGTTGTTCAACGTAGTGCTTTCGCGAGCCACGGTCAGGTGCAGGTCGATGCGGTCCAGCAGTGGCCCGGAAAGTTTGTTGCGATAGCGCGCGATCTGCTCGGTGCTGCAGCGGCAGCGGCCAGTGGGGTCGCCCAGGTAGCCGCAAGGGCAGGGGTTCATCGCCGCCACCAGCTGGAAGCGCGCGGGGAAACGCACTTTGTCGCGGGCACGGGCAATCACGATTTCACCTGACTCCAGTGGCTCGCGAAGCACTTCCAGTACGCGCCGCTCAAACTCCGGAAGTTCGTCGAGAAACAACACGCCGTGATGGGCGAGCGTGATTTCACCTGGTTGCGGTCGGCTACCGCCACCGACCAGCGCCGGGCCGGACGCAGAGTGATGGGGGTGGCGAAAGGGTCGCTGTGGCCAGCTGTTCAGCGGCGCTTTCCCGCTGACCGACTGGATTGCCGCCACCTCCAGCGCTTCGTGCTCGTCCAGTGGTGGCAGCAGCCCGGGCAGGCGGCTGGCGAGCAAGGTCTTGCCGGTGCCGGGCGGCCCGGTGAACAGCAGGTTGTGCGCACCGGCCGCAGCCAGCAGCAAGGCACGCTTGGCTGCCAGTTGGCCCTGCACTTCGCTCAGGTCCGGGTAGGGGCGTTGCTGCAGGATCAGGCCGTTGGCAGCGTAGGGCGGCAGCGGCACCTGGCCGTTCAGGTGGGCGACCAACTCCAGCAGGTGGCCCACCGCATACACCACCAACCCGCCGGCCAGGCTGGCTTCCTCGGCATTTTCCCGTGGTACCACCAGCGCCCGGCCTGCTTCGCGTGCCGCCAGTGCCGCAGGCAGCACGCCCTGCACCGGGCGCAATTTCCCCGACAGCGCCAGTTCGCCCAGGCATTCCATATCGGCCAGGGTGGCAATCGGCACCTGGCCGTCGGCGGCGAGGATGCCCAGGGCGATGGCCAGGTCATATCGGCCGCCATCCTTGGGCAGGTCGGCGGGGGCGAGGTTCTGGGTAATGCGCCGCTGTGGGTACTTCAGCCCGGAGTTGACGATGGCGCTGCGCACCCGGTCCTTGCTTTCCTTGACCGTGGTTTCCGGCAGGCCGACCAGGGTGAGATGAGGCAGGCCGTTGGCCAGGTGGGTTTCGACGCTGACCGCCGGTGCCTGCACGCCAACCTGGGCGCGGCTGTGGACGAGGGCTAGGGACATGAACACTCCGTTGTTGCTGGAAAATGCCGCTTCCTGCGGCTGGGCAAAGCATAGCCAGTGCTGCCATGGCTGGCGCAACAAGTGTGCGTCGTGGTTTTTCAGGGCAGGGGTTTTCCCTGCGTTTTCATGGGCTTCGGCAAAAATGGATCCAATAGGCTTTGCGCAGTCGTCAGGTATGACTTAGTGTTGTTGGGCAACCGCAGTTGCCATGGGATGGCACTGCGTCTTCTTTCAAATGGACTTGAGGTATTGCTCCGTGCAAACGCTCACCTGCACGCACCAGGCAATTCGCGAACTGGTGCAGGCCAGTGCATTCGTTGAACTCAACCGCTTTTTCGACAGGCTCGAGGCTCAGTGGCGTCAGGCCCCGACCGGCGAGTTCCCGGCCTACCTGGCGGCCATTGAAGGGCACATGCTGCTCGACCAGGAAAACCAGAGTGACAGGGCCCTGAGCCAAGTGCTCAGAGCCTGGATTGACGCCTGCCCCAGGGCATATCACCCACAAGTGGTAATGGGTATGCACTGCTTCCACCGGGCCTGCCAGGTGCAGGTTGGTGGCCAACGCAACGCTGCACGCTTGCTGGCTGTCGCGCAAATTTGTGAATCCGCCAGCGCGCACCTGTTGCGTGCAATGGACCGCTCTGCTCACCCCGTGGCAGCGGCCATTGGCATGCTGCGCATCAGTGCGCAGTTCCATGAGCCTGGTTGGTTGCTGCAACTGTTTCAGGGGGAGCCCGCACGTTTCAGGCCCAGTGCCCATGCCGATGTAGAGGTGCAGGAAGCTGCAGCGCCGTTGCTGGTGAAGCATGGGTTGTTGCCCTTGGCCGAGCTTCCTCAGGCGCTGCCGCTCTGCCTGGGCAGGCGGGTCGAACATGAAAACGAAGACCCTCGCTATTTTTGGCTGCGCCATGCGCTGATCGCTCGCCCCGGTTGCTTCGAGGCGATCCAGGCCCTTGCTGTTTACCTGCTGCCCCATTGGGGCGGCAGCCTTGATGCGTTCGAGCTGTTGGTCAATGGCCCGTTGTGCGTAGCCTGGGACGAGCGCTTGCGTAATGCGCTGCGCTGGATGGCCGTCGAAGGCCGCCTGATGCTGCCACAGGCTGACCCGTTGCAGGCCGTCGCCGACTGGCAGCAGGTGGTCGAAGACTGGTTAGAGCGCCCGTTAAGGCCCAGAGAGCGTGCCGTCGTTCTGGCATGGCGGGGGTCGCTGCGCAGCAGGGCATTGGGCGACCATGCTGGCGCTATGCGCGATTTTGCCGCGAGCTTGGCGTGCAATGCCGATCTCGGCGCCATCCGCGCCATGGGCGTGCCTTTTCGCTGTTTGGCCGAGCTGATACTGCGCGATGGCATGGCAGATGAGAAGCAACTGTTACACGGCGCCATTGAGCGCCTGTGTGACGGCCGTTCACATGCTGCTGCCTGTGCATTGCGCGCGGCCGGGCACCGTTTCGGGCTGTGGGCGCTGCCACGCTCGGCCGAGCAGGCAAGGCTATGGTTGCAACGGGCGGTGAATCGCCAGTGTGCGGGCCAGGCACCGGGGTTCGAAGTGCTTGAAGTGGCACGGTTGCTGTGGGCAGCCAACCGGCATGAAGTGGCCTGCTACCTGTATGAACGCTGCGCCGAACTGAACCTGCCGGGTGCTGCCTTGGCCTTGTACGAGCTGCACCACGGCGGCCTGGCCAACACCCCGGCGCATTACCTGGATGATGAAGCAGCCGGGTATTGGCTGCAGCGTGCGGTGGAGGCAGGTAGCAGGCAGGCCAAGTACAATCTGGCCTGCCTGCGCATGGATGGCGATGAGGATTTGAACGAGCGCAGTGCCATGCTGGCGGTCAGGCGCCTGCTTGTCGACGCGCTGGGCAACGCGCAGATCAACGCGCGTGCGCGTTTGCATCTGGGAATTTTGTTACGCCGGTTTGGTGAGACGCAGGAGCGGACCGAGGCGGTTGCTTACCTGTTGAGCCTGGTCGAGCACCCGGACCTGCGGCTTGCCGGGCGTGCCTGCGCCGAACTGGGGCTGGCCTGGATGCAGGGGCGCGGCACCCGCAAGCAAAGCCGCTTTGCCGCCATCGAATGGGTCAAGCGAGCGGCCAGCTTGCAGCCACGGGATACGGCCATTGGTGATATCCAGGCCGAGATCCTCAATTCGCGCAATCGGGTGAAGACGCTGTTTACTCAGTGCGGGGCGGCGTTGTTCCGCGGCACACTGCATGCAAGTGAGCTACCACCGAAACAGGCCTTTACCCACACCGAGTCGTTGCGGGTTCAGCCTGCATCGGACCGTCTCAGGCACGTACATAAACCCAGGCTGTCAGGCCCGATGCAAGGGTGACGGCGACGCGCTTGTAGTCGGCAACTTCATAGCGGTCCGCTGCAGCCAGTTCGTCTTCGCTGATCTGAAAGACCATGCCGGCCACGCTGTCGTTCGCCTGGCTGCTGGGGGAAACGATGGGGTGATGGGACTTGCCGCTGGTCGCCAGTACGCCTGGGTCGGTGATCTCGACCCAATCCAGGCGGTAGCCCGGCATGCGGTCGGCCTGACCGTTCAGCTCACGGCCAAAGTTGGCCAGTTGCACGGCTTTATCCTGCAAGGTGCCGTAGGAAAACAACAGTACCGGGTATGCGCTGGAGGGTTGCATTCACTCATCCTGTGAGGGTGGGTTCAGCCGGGCTTCCAGCTCGGCTACCTGTTTTTCCAAGGCCTCAAGGCGTGCGCGGGTACGCGCCAGTACGACCATCTGGCTGTCGAATTCGTCACGGCTGACCAGATCCAGCTTGCTGAAGGCACCTTGCATCAACACTTTGAACTGGCTTTCCAGTTCCGCACGGGGCTGGGCGGCATCGCTGCTGAACAGGCGCGAGGCCTGGTCGCTCAGGGCATCGAGAAGGGCTTTGGGCGCGAGCATGGGGCTGTCCACTGAAACGGAGAAATGGCCGCCAGTGTAGCACGCACAAACCTGGCGCCTGAGTGCACATTGGCCTTCGCAGGAGCGGGTTTACCCGCGAAGAAGACACCGCGGTGGATGGCACGGGCTTCGCCCGTGTTCGCGGGCAAGCCCGCTCCCACAGGATGGCGCCAACTTTTAGAAATTGAGCAAGACAGTTGCTCCCACAAAAGAATGATCTGCGGTTTCTAATCCGTTGCACATTTTTCGCGCAACGTGTCCCGCCGCTGCGCACCGAAATTGTGCATGTTTCCCATGCTGGCGACTGGCCAATCCCGACCAAATCACATAACGCTCTGTTTTTCGGCACTTTGTCGGAACTGGCAAGGATTCTGCAAAGACCTGTACGAGCCATGCACTGAAGCAGTTCCTTGTGACCAGGCAGTGCGCACGCGGAGCCGGGTGCCGACGACGCGTTACAAAGCCAACCGCTGCGCTTAGACTTGAGACGGGTTTGTTTTCCTGGGGCAAGTCCACCAAATCGGGAGAGAGTTTCATGAAGCTAGTCACAGCCATCATCAAGCCGTTCAAGCTGGACGACGTACGCGAGTCGCTGTCGGAAATCGGCGTGCAGGGCATCACCGTCACCGAAGTCAAAGGTTTCGGTCGGCAGAAGGGCCACACCGAGCTGTATCGCGGTGCTGAATATGTGGTTGATTTCCTGCCCAAGGTGAAGATCGATGTCGCCATCGATGACAAGGACCTTGATCGGGTAATCGAAGCCATCACCAAGGCAGCCAACACCGGCAAGATCGGTGACGGCAAGATTTTCGTGGTGAATCTGGAGCAGGCGATCCGCATCCGTACCGGCGAAACCGATACCGACGCGATCTAAGCAGCAACAAAGCCTCACCAAACCCAACGCCCCAGGAGAAAACAACATGACTCTGCGTAAGATCGCAGGGCTAGGAGCCCTATTGTCCCTCGTAATGCCCGGGCTTGCCCTGGCAGAGGAAGCTGCCCCAGCGCTGAACTCCGGCGACACCGCCTGGATGCTGACCGCAACGGCGCTGGTGCTGTTCATGACCATTCCGGGCCTGGCCCTGTTCTATGGCGGCATGGTGCGTTCCAAGAACGTGCTGTCGGTGATGATGCAGTGCTTTGCAATTACCGGCCTGATGAGCATTCTCTGGGTCGTCTACGGCTACAGCATGGCCTTCGATACCGCCGGTATGGAAAAGGGCGTGCTCAACTTCAACTCTTTCGTTGGCGGCTTCTCCAAGGCCTTCCTCAGCGGTGTCACGCCTGACAGCCTGACCTCGGCCACCGCGCTGTTCCCTGAAGCGGTGTTCATCACCTTCCAGATGACTTTCGCCATCATCACCCCGGCGCTGATCGTCGGCGCCTTTGCCGAACGCATGAAGTTCTCGGCGATGCTGGTATTCATGGGCATCTGGTTCACCCTGGTGTATGCGCCGATCGCACACATGGTGTGGAGCGGTGACGGTGCCCTGATGTGGGACTGGGGCGTACTGGACTTCGCTGGCGGCACCGTGGTGCACATCAACGCCGGTATCGCAGGCCTGGTCTGCTGCCTGGTACTGGGCAAGCGCAAAGGCTACCCGACCACCCCGATGGCCCCGCACAACCTCGGCTATACCCTGATGGGCGCGGCGATGCTGTGGATCGGCTGGTTCGGCTTCAACGCAGGCTCTGCTGCTGCTGCCAACGGCACTGCCGGGATGGCCATGCTGGTCACTCAGATCGCTACCGCCGCCGCCGCACTGGGCTGGATGTTCGCCGAGTGGATCGGTCACGGTAAGCCAAGTGCGCTGGGCATCGCCTCGGGCGTGGTGGCTGGCCTGGTCGCCATCACCCCGGCTGCGGGCACCGTCGGGCCGATTGGCGCGCTGATTATCGGCCTGGTTTCGGGTGTGGTCTGCTACTTCTGCGCCACCACGCTCAAGCGCAAACTCGGCTATGACGATTCGCTGGACGCCTTCGGCGTGCACGGTGTTGGCGGCATCATCGGAGCCATCCTCACGGGTGTGTTCGCGGCCCCGGCGCTGGGCGGCTTCGGTACTGTCACCGACATCGGCATGCAAGTCTGGATCCAGGCCAAAGGTGTGATTTTCACCGTGGTCTACACCGCCATCGTCACCTACGTGATCCTCAAGGTGCTGGATGTGGTGATGGGCCTGCGGGTCAACGAAGAAGAAGAGTCGGTCGGCCTCGACCTGGCTCAGCACAACGAACGCGGCTACAACCTGTAACTGCGACGCGGTAAAAACTTGCCCGGCTTGCCGGGCATTTTTTTGCCAGTTTTTCAGCATTTCCCGCACGGCAAACGGTTTATTCGACACGTTCGTGACGTAGGTAAAAAACTTACAAGTCGCAGGGCGTTTATGGTGCTTTGCTTTTTCCACGGGCGCGCTAGAATGCGCGCCGAAGGGTGTTTGACGAGTAGTCCACACACTTCGCCAGCCTTTGCTAGGCTTGCCAATAGCGTGTGGCCAGCAGGGGCTAATGGATTTGTCAGGTCCTGCCAGGAGCAGGGCCTGCTGGGTACCGCCTCCCATCAGGAGTGCCGACCCAAGGGCAGTGGCCTAACCCACGGCCAGTTGAATTTTCACTGGTGGCTGCCGGTCTACGGCTGCACTGGTCTATAACCAACCTGCTTTTCGCAAGTCATGAGGTAGAACATGAGCGACGACGATCTGGAAAATGATGACCTCGAAGTAGGCGACGAAGACGAGGGTGATGAGGGCCTCGAGGCGGCGGCTGATGACGGCGTGGAAGACGCTGGCGATGATGACAGCAGCCCGGCACCCGTTGCCAAGGGCAAATCCAAGGCAGCAGTCTCGGTAGACGAGATGCCGAGCATGGAAGCCAAGCAGAAAGAGCGTGATGCACTGGCCAAGGCGATGGAAGAATTCCTTTCTCGCGGCGGCAAGGTGCAGGAAGTCGAGGCCAACGTGGTCGCCGACCCGCCCAAGAAGCCAGACAACAAGTACGGCAGCCGCCCTATCTGAGTGGCTGATCGCAAAAAAGCCCGCCGTCGCTGCGGGCTTTTTTATGCCTGTGGGTTTTGTGTTGCCTGTTCCGGCCTCTTCGCGGGCATGCCCGCTCCCACAGGTACACCACAGGGTTCAGGACCTGCGCGGTCCCTGTGGGAGCGGGCGTGCCCGCGAATGGGCCGCAAAGCGGCCCCGTCAGCGCCAGCGCGCAAGCACGTCAGGTAGTTGCGACAGGCGCTGGATCTCGGCATCCGGCGCCTGTTCGCCAGCCCAGGTCTTGCCCTGCGGGTTGAACCACACCGCGCGCAAACCGGCGCGCTGGGCACCGGCAATGTCATCGCCAGGGTGATCGCCGATGTGCACCGCCGCACCCGCATCCACCTCGCCACGGCGTAGCGCTTCGAGGAACGGCGCCGGGTCTGGCTTGCCAATGCCCAGGTCCTCGGCGCACAGGGCAAAGCGGAAATAATCGGCCAGCCCCAGCCGGCTGACGTCGGCATTGCCGTTGGTGACCACGCCCAGGATGTATTGATGGCGCAAGATCTCAAGCACCGGCTGCACCTCTGGGAAGATCTCCACCTGGTGGCGGGCATGCAGGAACACTTCGAAGCCCTCGTTGGCCAGCGCTTGCGCGTGCTGCTCGCTGTAGCCGACCTCTTCCAGGGCATGGAACAGCACGCGCCTGCGCAGGGCGCTGATGCGGTGCTTGAGGCCGGGCTCTGCTTGCACCAGGCGCTCGCGGATGGCGAACAGGTGCTCCACCGGTATGCTGCCGAGGGTTGGTGCGTTGGCCTCGAGCCAGTCGCGCAGCACGACTTCCGCGGTGGCAATCACCGGCGCGGTGTCCCACAGGGTGTCGTCGAGGTCGAAGGTGATCAGCTTGATGCTCATGAGTCTGTGCCTTTGCTGCGTTTGGCCCGAGGGTGGGCGCTGTCGTACACCGCGGCCAGGTGCTGGAAGTCCAGGTGGGTGTAGATTTGCGTCGTGCTGATGTCGGCATGGCCGAGCATCTCCTGCACCGCGCGCAGGTCCTGGGATGATTCCAGCACATGGCTGGCGAAGGAATGGCGAAGCATGTGCGGGTGCAGGTGTTGGCCCAGCTCACGCTCACCGGCGGCCTTTACCCGCAGCCGAACGGCCCGGGGGCTGATGCGATTGCCCTGGCGGGTAATGAACACTGCACGGTCGCGTGGGTTGCCGATGCCGCGCAAACGGTACCAGGCCTGCAACGCCTCGCGAGCCTTGCGACCCACCGGCAGTACGCGGGCTTTTCCACCCTTGCCCAGTACCTGCACCAGGCCGGCGGCGAGGTCGAGGTGATCAAGATCGAGGTTGGTCAGCTCGGACAGGCGCAGGCCCGAGGAATAGAACAGTTCGAGGATCGCCTGGTCACGCCGGGCGATGAAGTCGTCGTCCACGCCGCCATCGAGCAGCTGCAGTGCGCGGTCGGTATCCAGTACCTTGGGCAGCCGACGCTCGCCTTTGGGCGCGCTCAGGCCGGTGGCCGGGTCGTGCTGGCACAGGCCTTCGCGGTTGAGGTAGCGGTACAGGCCGCGCACTGCCGACAACAGGCGTGCCAGGCTGCGCGGGGACTGGCCATGGTGGTGCAAGCGAGCGACCAACTGGCGCAGTTGCTGAATTTGCAGCGCCTGCCAGTCGGCAATGCCGTGCTCTTCGCAGTAGGCGATGACTTTTTCCAGGTCGCGACGGTAGCCCAGCGAGGTGTGCTCCGACACTTGGCGCTCGTTGCGCAGGTGTGCGCAATAAGCCTCCAGCTGGCGTTTCATCAGCGTACCGAGCGCAGGGTCTGGGTAACGCGTGGCACAACGCGGCCGAGCACCTCGGCGATATAGCCGAGGAAAAGGGTGCCGACGCTGCTCTTGTAGTGTTGCGGGTCGCGGCTACCGATGGCCAGCACCCCGTGCAGCCCTTGGTACTCAAGAGCTGCCACGGCGCTGGAGCCCACTTCCTGGCGCTGTTCTTCACCGAACAGGAAAGCCAGCTCGTGCTCGCGCAGGTTGCCACTGACTGTCTTGCCACCGCCCAGCAGGGCACCGATGGCTTGCTGCGCCTCGGCATTGCTGACCCAGCGCCCCACCGGCGCGACGTTGTCGCCGAACAGGATCAGGCTGACGAAGGGCACCTGGAATTCCTGGCGCAGGCTGTCTTCGACCGCCATTACCACTTCTTCCAGGCTGCCGGCATCGAGCAGGTCAAGGATCAGCCGGCGGGTCTTGTCGAACAGCCGGTCATTGTCGCGGGCCACGTCCATCAGTTGCGACAGGCGATGGCGCATTTCGATGTTGCGGTCACGCAGCAGCTTGAGCTGGCGTTCCACCAGCGACACGCTGTCACCTCGCTGGTGCGGGATGTGCTGTTCGATCAGCAGCTCGTCGTGCTCGGCGAAGAAGGTAGGGTGGGCGCGCAGGTAGGCGACCACCGCTTCGGCATCGAGCTCGGCGGACTGCTTGGGTACAACCTTGGGCTGATCGGTCATGGCGGTTACTCGTTTAGAGACGAACCTGTCCTTCGTAGACGCGTACGGCCGGGCCGGTCATCATCACGGGCTTGCCGGGGCCGGCCCATTCGATGTGCAGGCGGCCACCGG
Source organism: Pseudomonas sp. zjy_15 (assembly GCF_043101865.1). Classification (NCBI taxonomy): domain Bacteria; kingdom Pseudomonadati; phylum Pseudomonadota; class Gammaproteobacteria; order Pseudomonadales; family Pseudomonadaceae; genus Pseudomonas; species Pseudomonas sp. zjy_15. The sequence continues at coordinate 75,634 of NZ_JBICII010000100.1, read as the reverse complement.
GCAGGTCGAGGGACACCGGGGAGTCCATCCAGCCCTGGCTGATCGCCGCCACGGCCGCGGCGCAGGCGCCGGTGCCGCAAGCCTGGGTTTCGCCGGCGCCGCGTTCCCACACGCGCAGGTTGGCGCGGTGGCGGTCGATGACTTGAATGAAGCCGGCATTCACCCGCTGTGGGAAGCGTGGGTGGTTTTCGATCTTCGGGCCCAGCTCGTGCACGGGTGCAGTATGCACGTCGTCGACACGCAGCACGGCGTGCGGGTTACCCATGGACACGGCCGCTATGGAATGCAGCTGGCCGTCGACCTCCAGTGGGTAGCTCAGCGCCTGCGCGTCAGCAACGAAGGGGATTTCGGCAGGGATGAAGCGGGGTGGGCCCATGTCGACACTCACCTGGCCGTCGTTCTGCACGTCCAGCACGATGATGCCGCTCTTGGTTTCCACGCGGATGCGCTTTTTCGCGGTCAGGCGCTTGTCCAGCACGAAGCGGGCAAAGCAGCGAGCACCGTTGCCGCATTGCTCGACCTCGGAGCCGTCGGCGTTGAAGATGCGGTAGCGGAAGTCCACTTCCGGGTTGTTCGGCGCCTCGACGATCAGCAACTGGTCGAAGCCGACACCGGTATGGCGGTCACCCCATTGCTTGGCGTGCTTGGGCTGGATGTGCGCGTGCTGGCTGACCAGGTCCAGGACCATGAAGTCGTTGCCCAGCCCATGCATCTTGGTAAAACGCAGCAGCATGGGCTTACTCCGGCAGCAGGCTTTCGCCAGCATACAGTTCGGCGACGGTCTCGCGGCGGCGTACTTCGAACGCCTGGTCGCCGTCGACCAGGATTTCAGCGCAACGGCCGCGGGTGTTGTAGTTGGAACTCATGACAAAACCATAGGCGCCCGCGGACTCTACGGCCAGCAGATCACCTTCGGCCAGGTTGAGTACGCGGTCCTTGCCGAGGAAGTCGCCAGTCTCGCAGATAGGGCCGACCAGGTCGTAGGCACGGCCTTCGCCTGCACGTGGCTTGACTGCGCTGACGCCCATCCAGGCCTGGTAAAGGGCCGGGCGGATCAGGTCGTTCATCGCTGCATCGATGATGGCGAAGTCCTTGTGTTCGGTGTGCTTGAGGTATTCCACGCGGGTCAGCAGCACGCCGGCGTTGGCGACGATGTAGCGGCCTGGTTCGAACACCAGGGCCAGGTCGCGCTCGCCCACGCGCTCGCGGATGGCCTTGATGTAGTCGGCCACCCGTGGTGGCTGTTCGTCGCGGTAGCGCACGCCGACACCGCCACCCAGGTCCAGGTGGCGCAGGTGTATGCCGCACTCGGCCAGGCGGTCGACCAGCACCAGCAGGCGGTCGAGGGCGTCGAGGAATGGCTCGACGGTGGTCAGCTGCGAGCCGATGTGGCAGTCGACACCAACCACTTCCAGGTTCGGTAGCTGTGCGGCGCGTACGTAGATGGCCTCGGCATCGGCAATGGCGATGCCGAACTTGTTTTCTTTAAGGCCGGTGGAGATGTACGGGTGAGTACCGGCATCGACATCCGGGTTGACCCGCAGCGAAACCGGGGCAACCTTGCCCATTTCGGCGGCTACCACTTGCAGGCGCTCCAGCTCGTCGGTGGATTCGACGTTGAAGCAGTGCACGCCAACTTCCAGGGCGCGGCGCATGTCTTCACGTGTTTTGCCGACGCCGGAGAACACCACGCGGTCGGCACGCCCGCCAGCGGCCAGCACACGCTCCAGTTCACCACCGGAAACAATGTCGAAGCCTGCGCCCAGGCGCGCCAGCACGTTCAGCACGCCAAGGTTGGAGTTGGCCTTGACCGCGAAGCACACCAGGTGCTCGGTGCCTTGCAGGGCATCTGCGTAGCTCCGGTACTGGGCCTCGATGTGGGCGCGCGAATACACGTAGGTTGGGGTGCCATAACGTTCAGCAATGGCCGACAGGGCCACGCCTTCCGCGAACAGTTCACCGTCGCGGTAGTTGAAAGCGTTCATCTGGTTTCCTTACTGCGCTGGCGATTGCTCGGGCTCGGATTGCAGCTCGGGCTGCTGCTCTTGTTCCGGGGCCGGCTCGGCTTTTGGCTGGTGCTGGTGCGACTTGTGCGCTTTGCCGTTATCGCCATCTTCAGGCAGATACAGCGGGCCTTTCTGGCCACAGGCCGAAACGAGGCAGGCAACAGCGACCAGCGCCGCGAAGGAGGAAATCAGGCGCTTCATGGGTGAAATCCTTAGAAAAATGCAGTATTGCGCCCGAGTATACCGAGCGACCGGCGGCTTGCCTATGCAAGGACCGGTCCGCCGGGCGGGCTATGCTTAGCCTCTGCGCAGCCCCCTGTAGGAGCGGGCTTGCCCGCGAAGAGGCCGGTGAAGGCAACGGCTAAACCTTTGCATTCGGCGGCAAGCGCCCGTATCTTGCCCGGCTTGCCTGTAACGCAGCCAATTTCGAGGTTCCTGCAATGAGTTTGAGTGAAGCGCGTTTCCATGATCTGGTCGACGCGACCCAACAGGCCCTGGAAGATCTGTTCGACGAGAGCGGCCTGGACCTGGACATGGAGAACTCCGCCGGTGTCCTGACCGTCAAGTTCGAGGGCGGCGCCCAGCTGATCTTCAGCCGTCAGGAGCCACTGCGCCAGCTGTGGCTTGCCGACCGCTCCGGTGGTTTCCACTTCGATTACGACGAAGACAGCGGCAAGTGGGTGTGCGAAAAGAGCGAAGAGTTGCTGGGGGAAATGCTCGAGCGTATCGTCTGGGAGCGGGCCGGCGAGAAGCTGGACTTCGACGAAATCTGACATGAGTAGCGCCCAGGTCCGGCCGCCCAAGCCGCTTTACAGCAATGTCAGCCCTGCAGTGCCGTCACCGTGCATCAGCGTATGCCGGCTGGACGAACAACGGGTGTGCACCGGTTGCCATCGGCATGTCGAGCACATTCGCGAATGGCGCTCGGCCGATGACGAACGGCGCCGGCAGATCTGCCGCGAGGCCCAGGTCTTGCGCGAGCAGGCTAAGGCACACTGAGCGCAGGGGCTTGAGTATTTGCCCGGCTGTGGTAGTGTCGGGTTCTGCGTCGGTGACGCCAAAGCCTTCTCAAACCCCGCCCTTGGGCGGGGTTTTGCTTTATTTGCACGTTGAAAACTGCCTGTTCAAAGGAGTCTGACTGGATCATGAGCACCAAGCCTTCCCTCATCCTCACCCGATTGGACGTACAACGTCTGGAGCGTCTGATCGACAGCCTCGACGAGAGTACGCCGGGTGTGCTCGCCCTGCAGGACGAGCTGGACCGCGCCGAGCAGGTGGTCGGTCACGAGGAAGTGCCGGCGGGCGTGGTGACCATGAACTCGCGGGTGCACTGCCGTGAGGAAGCCAGCGGCAAGGACTACCACCTGACGCTGGTGTACCCCAAGGATGCCGGGCCGGAAGGCAAGGTTTCGATTCTGGCGCCGATTGGCTGCGCCTTGCTGGGGCTGTCGGTGGGCGAACAGATCGATTGGCCGGCCCCGGGGGGCAAGACCCTCAAGCTGAAGCTGCTGGAAGTGGAATACCAGCCGGAGGCGGCGGGCGATTACGACCTGTAAGGGCCAGTAGGCCGCTTCGCGGGCCATTTGCAGCACAAGGCTGTTCCATCTTGTGCTGCGAGTTCAGGCGCCTTCCGCCAAAACCTGCTCCAGCCCCTCATTCAAAGCCTGCTCCAGCACCCGTTTGTAGCTCAGGTATACCTGCGTTGCCCCCAGGCGGTCATCCAGCAGCTCGGACAAATCCAGGTCGGTGATATAGCACCGGTACTGCGCTGCACCACGGCGCTGACCGATGATCTGCCGGGCCACCACCGCATACAGCTGCTCACCATGTTCCAGCTCGGAAAACTCCTGCTGGTCGCAGTACAGCGTCACATGCGCCACACCCGCTACACCGGCCTGGATAATCGCCTGTACCTCATAGTAAGGCTGGTCGCTGCCCTCGGCCGGGGCCAGGCGCGGCTCGATGCTGCGTGCCTTGCCTGGGCCGGTGGGCAACAGCTGCGCGAAGTGGATATCCAGCGAGGACGGCCGCAGGCTATCGAGGGGCAGGCGTGCATCGCGGCGCATCACCACCGAGCGCAGAAAGCGCTGCAGTGGCAACAACAGATGCGCTTCGTCATGCAGCGGCAGGCGTTGTTGCCACAATGCGTTGTATTCATCCAGCACATACACGTCGGCCCAGCCGCCCTGCAGGCGGTAGAACACCTGAATGCAGGCTGGTCGGCCTTGCTCCAGCACCAGGCGCAGGTCGTGGTCCTGCAGCGCATTGGCATCCAGGTACAGCGGGCTGTAGGCGCTGCGCTCTTCGCCCAGGTAGGCCAGTAGCGCCTCATGCTCGGCCAGGGTCGTCAGGCTGACATGCTCGGGCAGCAGCTCCAGCACATGGGTGTGTTGGGCCACCTGCAACAGGTAGCGGTGGTGTAGCCCTTGATCCCGCAGCAGCTGCGCGGTGTCGAAAATTTCCTCTACGCGCTGGCCGATAGGCTGGGCACGGCTTTGGCAGAAGCAGCGTACTCGCACCCGTGGCCGGTGGCCGCGCTGCGCCGGGCTGTTGAGGAAGTCGCGCAGGCAGCGCACCAGCGCGTGTTCGCCGTCATAGCGCTGGACCAGCACCTCGTTCCAGCTGTTGACGGTGACCTGGTCCAGGGTCAGCACCAGGTTTTCGCGTACGCCAGCGTAGCTCAACGAATCAGTGCGCTCTGTGGTCATCAAAACGTTCAGGTCGCGGTGGTGGCGCAGCGGGTCGACGCCGACGTTGACCAGCAACAACACCTCATCGGCAACGCTGGGCTGCAACAGGCGCACTTCGCTGACGGTGGGCAAGGGCAGGGTGATACTTTGCCGCAGACAGCCCAGCAGGTTGAACAGCTCGAATTCCCCGAGGTCGCTGACCCCTGGATGCAGCGCCAGGCGGGTGCTGTTGTCGATGACCCCGTTGCGATGGGCCCAGGTCAGCAGTTCGAGTAGCTCACGGCAGCGCTTGATCGGGCTGAAGTGCTGCACCTCGTGGGTGTTCAGGTTGCCGCTGTACAGCTCCCAGTGGTAGCTGCCCGGCTCCTTGCGGTTGGGTGCCTGAACCAGCGTCAGGGTGCTTTCGGCGAGGTCAGGGGCGATGCCGGGGTTGATCACTTCGACCTTGCCGGCGCGGCGCTCGAAGGCTGCGTACAGGCGCCGGCCCAACACATTGAGGTCGCGCTGGTCAGCGCGGCTGCTCGCGTTCTGGGTGCGGGCGAACTGGCTGAGGAAGCGATAACTGAGGTTAAGCTCGGCCACCAGTTCGCGGCGCTCGACGGCAACCTGCTGCACTTTCCATTGGCTGCGGCTGTCCAGCAGGGCCAGCTGGCGCTGGTCCCAGCCCCACTCGTCGGCCAGGCGCTGCAGCAGCCGGCGTTGCCAGCCTTGGCTGCGGCCTTGGGCGCTGAGCTTCTTGTTCACCTTCAGGTACAGGCTGCGCCTTACCAGCTCCAGGCGCGCGGGTTCGCCGCGTTGCAGCAGGTAACGTTCGATGCGCCGGTAGACCATCACGTAGGGGTCCAGCTCGTCGAGGTCGAGCTGGTTGGCAAACACTGCCTGCTTGTAGTCCAGGCTCAGGCAGCGCACCGCAGGGTGTTCGCTGGCGTAGGCTTCGGTCAGCAGCAGTTTGAGCAGCGATTTGTAGGGCGAGTCGATGCCTTTGAACAATTGCCACAGGCCCGCGCCGACGAACTCACCGGGCGGAATGTGCGCCAGGTTGCCAAGGTCTAGGGCGTCCTGGCTGCGGATGAAGCGTTTGGACAGCAAGGTCTGGGTGTAGCTGTAGTAGTTGTGCTCCTCGTACACAGGTACCAGCCACCACAGCGGCGTGCGCCCGGCCAGCCACAGGGTGGTGCGGTAGAACTCATCCAGCAGCAGGTAGTGCTGGGTGGTGCCGCAGTCGTCGGAGCCGAGCTGGCCATCGCGCTGACCTTGGGCGAAGCCCTGTGTATCGATCAGGAAAAAGTGTGCTTCGGCCCCCAGGCTTGCCGCCCAGACCTCCAGCAGCTGGCACTTGCGGCGCAGCTCACCCAGCAGCTGTTCGGGCAAGCCGGGTGCATGGCACACCCACAGGTCCATGTCGCTGTGCTCGGCCTGCGCCAGCGAGCCCAGGCTGCCCATCAGGAACAGGCCGTGGATTGGGCGTGGCGGGTTGCCATGCTGGGCCTTGTAGGTGAACGAGCGGGCCAGGCGTTGGGCATCTGCCACCAGCTCGGCGCTTGGCTCGTAAGCCGATACGCCCGCGGGTGTGCTGCCGGAGACGTAACCCGGCAATAACGGGTGGTTCACGTGAAACAGCAGCGGCAGCAACGACAGTACCTGTTGCTGGCGCGTTGACAGGCCCTCCTTTGCTCGCTGCAGTCGGCCCTGGTTGAGATGCAGGAAGCGCGCACGCAATGTCGCCAGGACCTTGCGGTCGATGCCTTCGTCCAGGTCAGGGCGGATTTCGTGAGGGTGGTTCATTGCGCGCTCGGGCAGGCCATTGAAGCTGTGGCGAGTTTAGCCTGAGTGGCGGGGTCGGATAAGCGGTAAATGAAATTTTGGCGCCATTTTTCCAGCGCCGGCCTGCTCCAGCTTTCGCTGCACTTCAGGCATGATGGGCGCATTGAGTTCATGTAGAGAGTGTCCAATGCGTGTATGGATCGATGCCGATGCCTGCCCCAAGGCGGCCAAGGATCTGATCGTCAAGTTCGCCCTCAAGCGCAAGTTCGAGGTGGTGATGGTGGCGGGGCAGGCTGTGGCCAAGCCGGCGTTCGCGATCGTGCGCCTGATCGTGGTGCCCAGCGGCATGGATGCGGCCGATGATTACATTGTGGAGCACGCCGTGCCTGGCGAGCTGGTGATCTGCAGTGACGTACCGCTGGCTGACCGCCTGGTGAAAAAGGGTGTAGCCGCACTGGACCCGCGTGGACGTGAGTTCGACGAGCGCAACATGGGCGACCGCCTGGCGGCGCGCAACCTGTTCACCGAGCTGCGTGAGCAGGGCCAGGTGGGGGGCGGACAGGCGGCTTATGGGGAGCGCGAGAAGCAGGCGTTTGCCAATGCATTGGACCGGATCATTGCCCGGCTCTCGAAAAGCTGAGCGCTGACATGGTTCCTGTAGGCGACAGCCCAGCGTAGCGCGGTGGATGGCACCGGCTCTGCCGGTGTTCGCGGGTAAACCCGCTCCTACAGGACCTGTGGGAGCGGGCATGCCCGCGAAGAAGCCAACGCAGTCGCTTACTCGTGCGTCAGCTCCAGCACTCGGTCCACCAGCTTGTAGATTCCGCCCGCCGCCTCGCTGATCGACTTGGCCTCCATGTACGCCGGGGTAGTCACGAGCTTGCGCTGGGTGTCTTCGACAATGTCGTGTACATCGCATTCTTCATGGGTGCCGCCCATCTTCTCGACAGCCGCCGCAGTGCCGGCATCGCTCCCGATGGTGCAGACCACGCCCGGCCCATAGATCTTCGCCGCCAGCGCCGGCGAGATGCAGATCAGGCCAACGGGTTTGCAGGCGTCGGCAAAGGCTTCGGCCAAGGCCAGCACGTCTGGGTTCACGCTGCAGTTGGCGCCTTCCACGGCAAAGTTGGACAGATTTTTTGCTGCCCCGAAACCGCCCGGTACGATCAGCGCATCGAAGTCTTCGGCCTTGGCCTCACGGATATCCTTGACCTCGCCGCGGGCGATGCGCGCCGACTCCACCAGCACATTGCGCGATTCGGGCATTTCTTCGCCGGTCAGATGGTTGATTACATGCATCTGTGCGATGTTCGGCGCGAAGCACTGCACCTGCGCACCGCGCTGGTCGAGGCGCAGCAGGGTGATCACGCTTTCGTGGATTTCGGCGCCGTCATACACGCCACAGCCGGAAAGAATCACCGCTACTTTTTTTGTCATGCTCATTACTCCAGTGTCGAGGCGCTAAATGTCCTCTAGTTTGGCAGATGTCGCCATAGGGATTCCTGCGGGTGCGGCCTAATCTTGGTGGATAACGTCTGAGGTCGCGCCCATGGACCTGATACTGCTGGCCGTGCCGTTCTTTTTTGTGCTGATAGCCGTCGAACTGGTCGCCGATCGTGTGCGTGGCCAGCGCAATTTCACCTTGGCCGACTCGATCAACAGCCTGAGTACCGGCGCACTGTCGACCAGTACCGGGCTGCTGACCAAAGGCGTAGGGCTGGTCACCTATGCCCTGGCCTTCGAGCACCTGGCGCTGCTGCGATTGCCGGCAGAGGCATGGTGGGTCTGGTTGCTGGCCTTTGTCCTGTACGACTTCTGTTACTACTGGCTGCACCGCCTGGGGCATGAGCGCAACGTGCTGTGGGCTGCGCACTCTGTGCATCACCAGAGCGAGGAGTACAACCTCACCACGGCGCTGCGCCAGACCAGTAGCGGGTTCATTTTCTCGTGGCTGTTCTACCTGCCGTTGGCGCTGCTGGGCGTGCCGCCACTGGTGTTCATCACCGTGGCCTCGCTCAACCTGCTGTATCAGTTTTGGGTGCATACCCGGCATATCCCCAAACTTGGCTGGCTTGAGTGGGTGTTGATCACGCCATCCAATCATCGCGTCCACCATGCGCAAAACCCTGCTTACTTGGATCGCAATTACGGCGGTGTGTTCATTTTCTGGGACCGTCTGTTCGGCACGTTCAAGGAGGAGGACACGGCTGAGCCGGTGGTGTTCGGGGTGACCACGCCGCTGGCCAGTTGGAACCCGCTATGGGCCAACCTGCAGTTCTATGCCCAGCTCTGGCATGACGCCCGGCGCACCACCAGCCTGTGGGACAAGCTGCGTATCTGGTTCATGCCTACCGGCTGGCGCCCGGCCGATGTGGCTGCACGTTACCCACAGGCCAAGCAGGACCTGGCGTTATTTCGCAAGTTCGAGATTGCCCTGGGGCGCGCGCAGCAAGCCTATGTGGCCGCGCAGTTCGTGGTCTACGTGGCCTTGGGCAGCTACTTGATGGACGTGGCCGAGCGCGTGCCGGTTGCCGCGCTGGTGCTCGGCTGGTCACTGATGGCGTTTGGCTTGTTCGTGCTGGGCGCGTTGCTGGAGAATCGGCCCTGGTCTGCACGCCTTGAGCTGGCGCGGCTGTTTCTGAATGCGCCGGCCTTGTACCTGGCCGGCGCCTTGGGCTTAGCGGTGGTCGTGCCGCTGGCCTGGTTTCTGCTCGTGGCCTACAGCCTGCTCAGCCTCTGGGGGCTGGGCCTGGCTCGCCGCCCTGCGCTCCGCGCGCAACGCGCGGAAGCGCCGGCGCAGCCACAGCAGACCGCCCAGCGCCACCAGGCCACCAAGCACCCATAGCTCGTAACGCTTGACGTTACCCAGCAAGCCTTCGAGGATGGCGCCGAAGTGGTAGGCCGCGACGCCCAGGGCCACTGCCCAGATGCCCGCGCCAATCCCGTTCAGCAGCAGGTAGCGGCGTGGCGGGTAACCCGACAGGCCTATGGCCACCGGCATGACCGTGCGCAAACCATAGACAAAGCGGAAGCTCAGCACCCAGATATCAGGATGGCGGCGGATGTGGTCCAGCGCGCGGTCACCCATTGCCTGCCAGCGCGGCTTGCGCGCCAGGATCCTGCGCCCGTGGCGTCGGCCCATGAAGTACCACAACTGGTCGCCCGCGTAGCTGCCGAAGAAGGCCACCAGGCACACCAGATTGATATCCATGTAACCGCGGAACGCAAGGAAACCCGCAAGCACCAGAATGGTCTCGCCTTCAAAGAAGGTGCCTAGAAAAAGGGCGAAGTAGCCGAAATCCTGCAGGAATTGTTGAAGCATTTTCTGAGGTGCTGGCGAAATGAACGCGCAGCCTACCCCTTCGCGCGCGTTCGTGAAAGTGTCCAAATGTGTCTCGACGTGAACAATTCCAGCGCAGACAATGCCAGAGGCCTTGCCACGGCTTGCCCATGTGTGTCACACGGGCGTCATAATGGGCGCTTATCTTGCCGCTCAATAGATGATAGGGCGTTAACGTCCTCAGGAACGCCAGATGAATAATGAAGTGCTAAGCCCTGTCGCGATCAAGGATGCTCAGGAGCTCCCAGAAGAGATGGTGCAAACCCCGCCAGACCTGCCTCCGGCGGCCGAGCCTGTAGCGGAGCAGGTGGTCGAGCCTGTGGCTCCGGCGCCCGCGCCGTCCCCGGCAATCACCGTCCCTGGCCTGGACGACAGCAGCCTGTACATTCATCGCGAACTCTCGCAACTGCAGTTCAATATCCGGGTGCTGGAGCAGGCACTGGATGAGAGCTACCCGCTGCTGGAACGCCTCAAGTTTCTGTTGATCTTCTCCAGTAACCTCGACGAGTTCTTCGAGATTCGCGTCGCCGGCCTGAAGAAGCAGATCAACTTCGCCCGTGAACAGGCCGGAGCCGATGGCCTGCAGCCCCACCAGGCGCTGGCGCGCATCAGCGAACTGGTGCACATCGAGGTAGAGCGCCAGTACGCGATCCTCAACGACGTGCTGTTGCCTGAGCTGGAAAAGCACCAGATCCGCTTTATCCGCCGCCGTTACTGGACACCCAAGCTCAAGACCTGGGTACGCCGCTATTTCCGCGACGAAATTGCCCCGATCATTACCCCGATTGGCCTTGACCCGACTCACCCGTTCCCGCTGCTGGTGAACAAGAGCCTCAACTTCATAGTCGAGCTCGAGGGGGTGGATGCCTTCGGTCGCGACTCGGGTCTGGCGATCATTCCGGCGCCACGCCTGCTGCCGCGGGTCATTCGTGTGCCGGAAGAGGTGGGCGGCCCGGGCGCAAACTACGTGTTCCTGTCGTCGATGATCCACGCGCACGCCGACGACCTGTTCCAGGGCATGAAGGTGAAGGGCTGCTACCAGTTCCGTCTGACGCGTAACGCCGACCTGGCGCTGGACTCTGAAGAGGTCGACGACCTGGCTCGCGCGCTGCGCGGTGAGCTGTTCTCGCGCCGCTACGGTGACGCCGTGCGCCTGGAAGTGGCCGACACCTGCCCGAAACACCTGTCGGACTACCTGTTGAAGCAGTTCAGCCTGAGCGAAAGCGAGCTGTACCAGGTCAATGGCCCGGTCAACCTCACCCGCCTGTTCAGCATCACCGGCCTGGACAGCCATCCGGAGCTGCAATACACACCGTTCACCCCGGCGATCCCCAAGCTGCTGGCGAACGCCGATAACATATTCAGTGTGATCAGCAAGCAGGACATCCTGCTGATGCACCCGTTCGAGTCCTTTACGCCAGTGGTCGACCTGCTGCGCCAGGCCGCCAAGGACCCGCACGTGCTCGCCGTGCGCCAGACCCTGTACCGCTCGGGGGCTAACTCAGAAATCGTCGACGCCCTGGTGGACGCGGCGCGTAACGGCAAAGAGGTCACTGCGGTGATCGAGTTGCGTGCGCGCTTTGACGAAGAGTCCAACCTGCAGATGGCCAGCCGCCTGCAAGCGGCCGGTGCGGTAGTGATCTACGGCGTGGTCGGGTTCAAGACCCACGCCAAGATGATGCTGATTCTGCGCCGCGAGCAGGGTGAGATCGTGCGTTATGCGCACTTGGGTACCGGTAACTACCACGCCGGCAACGCCCGCCTGTACACCGACTACAGCCTGCTGACCTCTGACGATGCGCTCACCGAGGACGTCGGCAAGCTGTTCAGCCAGTTGATCGGCATGGGCAAGACCCTGCGCATGAAGAAGCTGCTGCATGCGCCGTTCACCCTGAAAAAGGGCATGCTCGACATGATCGCGCGGGAAACCCAGTTTGCCCTCGAAGGCAAGCCGGCGCACATCATCGCCAAGTTCAACTCGCTGACCGACGCCAAAGTCATCAAGGCGCTGTACAAGGCCAGCCAGTCGGGCGTGAAAATCGACTTGGTGGTGCGGGGCATGTGCTGCCTGCGCCCTGGCATTCCGGGGGTTTCGCACAACATCCAGGTGCGCTCGATCATTGGTCGCTTCCTCGAGCACACGCGGGTGTTCTACTTCCTCAATGGCGGCGAAGAGCAGATCTACCTGTCCAGCGCCGACTGGATGGAGCGCAACCTCGACAAGCGTGTCGAGACTTGCTTCCCGGTGGAAGGCAAGAAGTTGTTGCTGCGTGTGAAGAAGGAGCTGGAAGGCTACCTGACCGACAATACCCACGCCTGGACCTTGCAGCCAGACGGGCGCTACGTGCGCAGCACCCCGACCGGCAACCAGAACCCGCGCAGCGTTCAGGCGACCCTGCTGGAGCGCCTGAGCAACCCGGTCCTCAACGTACGCTGAGGACGAAACCGACCCGGGCCAGCCACTCCGCCTCGTTGGCGAAGTCGGCCTGGGTCAGCTGGTTCTGTTCCAGCCAACCCTCAGGGAAGGCGACATCCAGGCTGTTGTCCCCGCCGTGCAGTTCTACTTTTGGCATTTGCTGGGTGCCGCGGATGTGGTGGAACAGGATGGCAAAGCGCAGCAGCACGCACAGGCGCAGCAGCTTGACCCCTTCCTCACCCAGTTCGGCATAACGGTCCTTGGGGATGTTGCGGCGGTGCCCGCGCACCAGCAGGGCCATCATCTGCTGATCTTCCCGGGAAAAGCCCGACAGGTCCGAGTGCTCGATCAGATAAGCGCCGTGCTTGTGGTAGTGATAATGGGCAATGTCCAGCCCGATTTCGTGCACTTTCGCGGCCCAGCCCAGTAGATCGCGCCAGTTTCCTTCTTTCAGATCCCAAGCATCGGCCACCTGGTCGAATGCGTGCAACGCCTTGCGCTCGACGCGCGCAGCCTGGCCCTGGTCCACGTGATAGCGCTCCATCAGCGAGTTCAGGGTGCGTTCGCGCACGTCTTCGTGGTGGTGGCGGCCGAGCAGATCGAACAGCACGCCTTCGCGCAGGGCGCCGTCGCAGTGGTCCATGCGGTGCAGTTCAAGGGCATCGAAGATCGCTTCGAGAATCGCCAGGCCAGCCGGGAAGATGGTGCGGCGGTCTGGCTTGACGCCGTCGAAGTCGATCTTGTCGACCTCGCCCAGCTTGAACAGTTTGCGTTTGACCCAGGCCAGGCCTTCGGCGTTGACCTCGCCATTGCCCAGGCCGCCGGCCTTGATGGCGGCGCCGATGGCGCGAATGGTGCCGGATGAGCCGATCGCCTCATCCCAGGTCAGGCGGTGCAGGGCATTTTCGATGCTCATCAGTTCCAGGCGCGCGGCAGTGTAGGCCTGGGCATAGCGGGCCGGGGTGATCTTGCCGTCGCGGAAATAGCGCTGGGTAAAGCTTACGCAACCCATCTGCAGGCTTTCGCGCAGCAGCGGCTCGAAGCGCTGGCCAATGATGAATTCGGTACTGCCGCCGCCGATGTCGGCCACCAGGCGCTTGCCGGGGGTGTCGGCCAGGGTGTGTGACACGCCCAGGTAGATCAGGCGCGCCTCTTCACGGCCGGAGATGACCTCCACCGGGTGGCCGAGGATGGCTTCGGCGCGTTGGATGAATTCGTTACGGTTGCGCGCTTCGCGCAAGGCATTGGTACCGACGATACGCACGGAGCCTGCCGGCATGCCGTTGATCAGCTGGGAAAAGCGCTTGAGGCAATCCAGGCCTCTTTCCATTGCCTCTTCACTGAGCATGCGCTCTTCGTTGATGCCGGCGGCCAGCTGAACCTTCTCGCCGAGCCGCTCAAGGATGCGGATTTCGGTATGGTGGGCCTTGGCCACGACCATGTGAAAACTGTTGGAGCCAAGGTCGATGGCGGCGATCAGGGACAGGTTCTTCGCGATGGTATGCGGCATGATCTGGTTGTTCTCGGTCGTTAACCTGGCAATCGTGCCACGATAGCAGGCTATCGCCAACGCGTGGCACTCCGCCGTTGTACTGGCCTTGATGCAAGGCAATGTGCCATTCGATTCTATGACGGCCATATGACAGTTTCGATTCGCGGCGTCTTGCGCAACTATAGTTACACTCAATCGTCCGTGGCTTCCTGTCCGGCGTGGGTGCGGCTATCATGGGCCACGTTTTTTGCTTACGACCCTGGAGATATCCATGAGCAGCGATCTGATCAAACATGTCACCGACGCCTCCTTCGAAGCCGATGTCCTGAAGGCCGAAGGCGCGGTACTGGTCGACTACTGGGCTGAATGGTGCGGTCCATGCAAGATGATCGCTCCGGTTCTGGACGACATCGCTTCCACCTACGAGGGCAAACTGACCGTCGCCAAGCTGAATATCGACGAGAACCAGGAAACCCCGGCCAAGCACGGTGTGCGTGGTATCCCGACGCTGATGCTGTTCAAGAACGGCAACGTCGAGGCCACCAAGGTTGGTGCACTGTCCAAATCGCAGTTGGCCGCATTCCTCGACGCCCACCTGTGATGTGAATAGGCCCCGCAAATGCGGGGCTTTTCTTTTTCAGAGCACTAGACGCAGAAAAAAGCAAGTGTTACATTCGGCCTCGCACTGCTTTTCCAGTGCCCTCTACATGCCGTCGCCGAAGCATCCCTAATTCGAATCAGTACGCGATCCTGTCGCCATCCAGCGGCGCGGCCTCATTAAGCCAGAAGCTTAATTCTCCCTTCTTACATGATTACGTCATTCCCCTTATGAACCTGACTGAACTCAAGCAAAAGCCGATTACCGATCTTTTGGAAATGGCCGAACAGATGGGCATCGAAAACATGGCCCGTTCGCGCAAACAGGACGTGATTTTCGCCCTGCTGAAGAAGCATGCGAAAAGCGGCGAAGAGATCTCGGGTGACGGCGTGCTGGAGATTCTCCAGGATGGTTTCGGTTTCCTGCGTTCGGCTGATGCGTCCTACCTGGCCGGCCCAGACGATATCTATGTCTCGCCCAGCCAGATCCGCCGTTTCAACCTGCGTACCGGCGACACCATCGTCGGCAAGATCCGCCCACCGAAGGAAGGGGAGCGTTACTTCGCCCTGCTGAAGGTCGATACCATCAACTTCGACCGCCCGGAAAACGCGAAGAACAAGATCCTGTTCGAAAACCTGACGCCGCTGTTCCCGAACAAGCGCCTGAAGATGGAAGCCGGTAACGGCTCCACCGAGGACTTGACCGGTCGCGTCATCGACCTGTGCGCCCCGATCGGCAAAGGCCAGCGCGGCCTGATCGTTGCCCCGCCGAAAGCCGGTAAGACGATCATGCTGCAGAACATTGCGGCCAACATCACCCGCAACAACCCCGAGTGCCACCTGATCGTCCTGCTGATCGACGAGCGCCCGGAAGAAGTGACCGAAATGCAGCGCACCGTGCGTGGCGAAGTGGTTGCCTCCACCTTCGACGAGCCGCCAACCCGCCACGTGCAGGTTGCCGAGATGGTGATCGAGAAGGCCAAACGCCTGGTCGAGCACAAGAAGGATGTGGTTATCCTGCTGGACTCGATCACTCGACTGGCACGTGCCTACAACACCGTGATCCCGAGCTCCGGCAAGGTGCTGACCGGTGGTGTCGACGCCCACGCCCTCGAGAAGCCCAAGCGCTTCTTCGGTGCTGCGCGTAACATCGAGGAAGGCGGTTCGCTGACCATTATCGCCACTGCGCTGGTTGAAACTGGCTCGAAGATGGACGAAGTGATCTACGAAGAGTTCAAGGGCACCGGCAACATGGAGCTGCCGCTGGACCGCCGCATCGCCGAGAAGCGTGTGTTCCCGGCCATCAACATCAACCGCTCCGGCACCCGCCGCGAAGAGTTGCTGACCGCTGACGACGAACTGCAGCGTATGTGGATTCTGCGCAAGCTGCTGCACCCGATGGACGAAATCGCTGCCATCGAGTTCCTGGTCGACAAGCTCAAGCAGACCAAGACCAACGATGAGTTCTTCCTGTCGATGAAGCGCAAGTAAGCTTCCCGATCAGGCAGTAATTGGGGCCGCCTTGCGGCCCTTCGCGGGCACGCCCGCTCCCACAGGTTAAATACAATCCTTGTGGGGGCGGGCGTGCCTGCGAAGGGGCGCAAGGTGGCCCCAGTGCATTTTTGCCCCCAAACAGGCCTCGAACGGCGCTACACTCTGCACCCCGACCGATACGGCCAACACGAGGCTCCTGCATGCAGTATCGCGACTTGCGCGACTTCATCCGTGGCCTGGAACAGCGCGGTGAGCTCAAGCGCATCCAGGTACCGATCTCCCCCGTCCTGGAAATGACCGAGGTCTGCGACCGCACCCTGCGCGCCAAGGGCCCGGCATTGCTGTTCGAAAAGCCCACCGGCTTCGACATCCCCGTGCTGGGCAACCTGTTTGGTACCCCGGAGCGGGTGGCCATGGGCATGGGCGCCGAGTCGGTCAGCGAACTGCGGGAAATCGGCAAGCTGCTGGCCTTCCTCAAGGAGCCCGAGCCGCCCAAGGGCCTGAAGGACGCCTGGTCGAAGCTGCCGATCTTCAAGAAGGTCGTGTCGATGGCGCCAAAAGTGGTCAAGGACGCGGTGTGTCAGGAAGTGGTGGTCGAGGGTGACGATGTCGACCTCGGCGCACTGCCGATTCAGCACTGCTGGCCTGGCGACGTGGCGCCGCTGATTACCTGGGGCCTCACCGTTACCCGTGGCCCGAACAAGGACCGTCAGAACCTGGGCATCTATCGCCAGCAGGTGATTGGCCGCAACAAGGTGATCATGCGCTGGCTCAGCCACCGTGGCGGCGCCCTCGACTACCGAGAGTGGTGCGAGAAGAACCCCGGCCAGCCGTTTCCGGTCGCCGTGGCGCTGGGCGCTGACCCGGCGACCATTCTCGGCGCCGTGACCCCGGTGCCGGACACTCTTTCCGAGTACGCCTTCGCCGGCCTGCTGCGAGGCAACCGCACCGAGCTGGTCAAGTGCCGTGGCAGCAACCTGCAGGTACCGGCAACCGCCGAGATCATCCTGGAGGGGGTGATTCACCCGGGCGAAATGGCCCCGGAAGGCCCGTACGGCGATCACACGGGCTACTACAACGAAGTGGACAGCTTCCCGGTGTTCACCGTCGAGCGCATCACCCACCGGCAAAAACCGATCTACCACAGCACCTACACCGGTCGGCCGCCCGATGAGCCGGCCATTCTCGGCGTGGCGCTGAACGAAGTCTTCGTGCCGATCCTGCAGAAGCAGTTCCCGGAAATCACCGACTTCTACCTGCCGCCGGAAGGCTGTTCGTACCGCATGGCGGTGGTGACCATGAAGAAACAGTACCCAGGCCACGCCAAGCGCGTAATGCTGGGTGTGTGGTCGTTCCTGCGACAGTTCATGTACACCAAGTTCGTTATTGTCACCGATGACGATATCAACGCTCGTGACTGGAACGATGTGATCTGGGCCATTACCACGCGCATGGACCCCAAGCGTGATACGGTAATGATTGACAACACCCCGATCGACTACCTGGACTTTGCGTCACCGGTATCGGGGCTGGGTTCGAAGATGGGCCTGGACGCTACTCACAAGTGGCCGGGCGAGACTACACGCGAATGGGGCCGGGTCATCGTCAAGGATGAGGCCGTCACCCGCCGTATCGATGAGCTGTGGGATCAGTTGGGAATAGATTGATGCAGGTAACGTTGCAGCCGTCCGGGGCGGTGCTGGCGCTTGAACCCGGGGAACGGATCCTGGATGGAGCACGGCGGCTGGGCTATGACTGCCCAAACAGCTGCCGCAATGGCAATTGCCATGTTTGCGCCGCATTGTTGGTTGAAGGCCGGGTTCGCCAGGATGGCGAAGTCCGCGACCATGGCGAGTTGTTCACCTGCATTGCCGAACCGCTGGAGGACTGCGTGTTGCTCTGGGACGGTGTGCTTGCCTTGGGCGAGCTGCCAGTGCGCAAGCTGGCGTGCAGCGTCAGTGAGTGCGTCGACGTCGGTGGCGACGTCTGGCGGGTGCGCCTGCGTGCGCCTGCCGGCAAGCCACTGCGCTACCACGCAGGGCAATACCTGATGATCGAACGTGAGGGCGGCAAGCAGGCGGCCTTCTCGCTGGCATCCGCGCCGCATGCCGGGCGTGAACTGGAATTGCACGTGCTGGCGCGTGAGCCTAGTGCGGTGCAACTGATCGACCAGATCAGGCGAGATGGCCTGGCACGCATCGAAATGCCGTTTGGCGATACCCATCTGGCCGAACTGCCCGACGGGCCTCTGGTGCTGATTGCCGCCGGCACCGGCATGGGCCAGATGCACAGCCTGGTCGAGCACTGCCGGGCCCAGGGCTTCAAGCACCCGGTTCACCTGTACTGGGGTGTGCGCCGGCCTGAGGACTTCTACCAGATCGAGCACTGGGACGAATGGCAGCGCCTGCCCAACCTGTTCCTGCATCAAGTGGTCAGCGACCTGTGCGGTTGGGAAGGCCGTTGCGGCATGCTGCATGAAGCGGTCTGCGAAGACATTGCCGACCTCAATAGCGTGCATGTGTATGCCAGCGGCTCACCGAACATGATCTACGCCACACTCGACGCTTTGGTCGAAGCCGGTATGGATGCGCACCGCATGCGTGCCGATGTGTTCGCCTACGCGCCGCGCGGTTAATAACCAAAGTTTGAAAGTATGGGTATAAGGCGGTAATTATTACCGCCTTCGCCAATAACTTTCACCGTTGCTGAAACAGTACTTCCCAGTCGTCGGAGCCGTGCACGAAACGCGTGTTCAAGGGCTTGAGTATTCCTGCAATTCTGGCCTATGGTTACTGCAAGCGCCCTTGGTACAGCGGCCTGGCGGCGCAGCGTAATCGAATCTCGCTACCTCCGTAGTTCAAAGGATTAATGGCGGCAGCTTATGTCGGCTCTTGAACGTATGTCTTGGGAAGTTTCATACCCTCCAGCTCTCGATTTCGGTCAGCAACATACTCGCGAACAGTTGTTCAGCTCCATGAAGACAACCATGTCCAGGCATCAGGGTGGCCCGGTGTGGCTGTTTGCCTATGGCTCGTTGATCTGGCGTCCGGAGTGCAATTCGGTGGAGCGCCAGCGCGCGCGGGTACATGGTTATCACCGTGGCTTGTACCTGTGGTCGCATGAACATCGCGGCACCCCGGAAACCCCCGGCCTGGTGTTTGGCCTGGACCGCGGTGGCTCCTGCAGCGGTTTTGCCTACCGGCTGGATGAGCGCAATCTGGACGACTCACTGATGGCCCTGTGGCAACGCGAGATGCCGTATCCGGCCTACCGGCCGCACTGGCTCCACTGCCGCCTGGGCGATGGTAGCAAGGTGCAGGCCTTGGGCTTTGTGCTGGAGCGGCATTTGCCGTGCTATGCCGGCAACTTGCCGGATACCTTGCTCAGCCAGATCCTGGCCAGTGCCAAGGGGCGTTATGGCACCACGCGCGACTATGTCGAGCAGACCTTGAATGCATTGCGCAGTCACCAGATGCCCGATCGCAATCTGGAGGCGCGATTCAGGCGTTGCCACAATCTGCGCGAAGTGTGAGCAACCTGTTCCGGCCTCTTCGCCGGCAAACCCTGCGCTGTCACCTGTAGGCGCGGGTTTACCCGCGAAAGGGCCGGGCCTGCCGGCCAATCTCCACCCGCCGTTCACCGTTGTCGCCACCCCCGTATTCGCGGGTAAACCCGCTCCTACAGTCCAATATTCCCTACCTGTAGGAGCGTGTTCACCCGCGAAGAGGCCGCTACTGCCTTACCTGGCCAGCACCACCAACTTACCCACAGCCTGCCGTTGCCCCAGCTTCTCGATAGCAGCCCCGGCTTCTGCCAGTGGATAAGTCTGCGACACCAGCGGCTTCAACTTGCCCTCGGCATGCCAGGCAAACAGCTGGCGGAAGTTGGCGGCATTGTCCTCCGGCTGGCGCTGGGCAAATGCCCCCCAGAACACGCCCAGTACCGCCGCGCCCTTGAGCAGCACCAGGTTGGCCGCCAGCTGTGGAATGCTGCCGCTGGCAAAACCCACCACCAGCAGCCTGCCATTCCAGGCCAACCCGCGCACCGCCTGTTCGAACAGTTCGCCACCGACCGGGTCGTAGATCACGTCCACGCCCTGGCCGCCGGTCAGACGTTTGATTTCTTCGCGCAGGTTGGCCTGGCTGTAATCGATCAGCTCATCCGCCCCGGCAGCCTTGGCCACGGCCAGTTTCTCGGCACTGCTGGCCGCCGCGATCACCCGCGCGCCCATGGCCTTGCCGATCTCCACCGCCGCCAGGCCGACCCCACCGGAAGCGCCCAGTACCAACAGGGTCTCGCCTGCTTGCAACTGGCCGCGCTGGCGAAGGGCGTGCATCGAGGTGCCGTAGGTCATGCCGAAGGCCGCAGCGGTGGTGAAGTCCATGCTCGCCGGGATCGGCAGAACGTTATAGAACGGCACCGCCACTTGCTCGGCGAACGCACCCCAGCCGGTGAGCGCCATGACCCGGTCGCCTACCTGGAACGCGCCGGCCTTTTCACCGATGGCGGCCACCACGCCCGCTGCCTCGCCACCTGGAGAGAACGGCAGCGGTGGCTGGAACTGGTACTTGCCTTCGATGATCAGGGTGTCGGGGAAGTTGACCCCAGCGGCCTGCACGTCCAGCAGGATCTCGTTTTTCTTCGGCAGTGGGCTGGCCACCTCTTCCAGCACCAGGTTGCGCGCTGGACCCAGGGTTTTGCACAACACAGCTTTCATCGGGGCTATTCCTTTGCGGGTAGTGGCCGATAAGTGTAGGAGGGCCGCTTGGCAGGTCAACGAGCATGGCCCGCCCTGATGGGCCGGCATAAGCCCGGGCTTGGGTTTGAGCGGTGTGCTGGGTAAGCTGGCGCCAATTGTATTGAGGAGCGAATTCGTGAAAGCGTGGATCTTGATGGTGCTGGCGCTGCTGCTGCCGGCTGCGGCCATGGCCGAAGAAGCCAAGGAAGGGGCGCCCAAGGTCGCCTACATCAGCCTGAGCCCGCCCTTTGTTGGCAACTATGCGCTCGACGGCAGCCCGCGGCTGCGCGTGTACAAGGCTGACGTGGCCCTGCGCGTGACGGGTGACGAAGCGGCCAAGACGGTGAAACACCACGAACCGCTGATCCGTAACCAGCTGGTGGCATTGTTCACCCAGCAGACGGTGGACAGCATGAGCAACGTCGAGGCCAAGGAGCATCTTCGCCAAGAGGCGCTGAAACAGGTGCAGCAGGTGCTGGAGGCGGAAGAGGGCAAGCCGATCGTTGAGGACCTGCTGTTCAACAACCTGATTGTGCAATAACCGCTGATAGTTGCCAGTCCGGCCCCGTGGGGATTGTGCAGGCCCTCGTCCTTGCTCAGGACGCCAGGGTACGGCGGAACCGCGCGAGGGCCACGCTGAAGAACACCAGGCCGATCAGCGTCAGCGCCAGGATATCCGGCCATACCACCGTCCACCCGGCATCCCGGAACAGGATTGCGGCACTCAGGCTGACAAAGTGCGTCGATGGTGACCCTTGCATCACCCACTGCAGCCACTGCGGCATGCTGTCCAGTGGTGTGCTGCCGCCGGACAGCAACAGCATCGGGATGATCACCGGGATCGCCAGCAGGCCGAACTGCGGCGTCGAGCGCGCCAGGGTGGCGAGGAAAATGCCCAGCGCAGTACTGGCGAACAGGTACAGCGCGGTCACAGCCAGGAACAGCCCCATCGAGCCAGACAGCGGCACGCCCAGTGCGCCTTTGACTACTACCACCAACGAAATCCAGGTGCAGATCACCACCACCAGCGCGTTGCTGCCGATCTTGGCCAGCATGATCTCCAGCGCGGTCAACGGCAGCACCAGCAGGTGGTCGAGGGTGCCGTGCTCACGCTCGCGCAGCAGCGCGGTGCCGGTGAGGATGATCGCCAGGATGGTGATGTTGTTGACGATCTGGATCACTGCCAGAAACCAGCCCCCCTCCAGGTTGGGGTTGAACAGCGCCTTGGGGTTGATCAGCACCGGGCTTTGCACGTTGCCACGCTGGCTGTAGTCGAGCAGCTCACGCTCGAAGATGCGGCCGATGTAGCCGGCGCCCATGAATGCCTGGCTCATGGCCGTGGCGTCGACGTTGATCTGCAGCTCCGGCGAGCGCCCGGCCAGCAGGTCGCTCTGGAAGTTCACCGGTACGTTGATGACGAAGGTGTACTGGCCGCTGTCCATGGCCTGGTCCAGGCGCTGCGGGGGCAGCGGCACGGCTGGCTGGAACTCGGGGGGTTGCAGGGCTTCGCTGAGCTTGCGCGAGAGCAGGCTATGGTCTTCATCCACCACCGCCACGCTGGCGTTGTGTACGCCGATCACCGAGCCGGCTGCCGGCATGTAGATCGCCACGCTGAAGGCATATAGCAGGAACAGCAGCAGTACGCTGTCATGGCGCAGGCTGGTCAGTTCTTTCAGGCCCAGGCGCAAGGTGTGGTTCAGGCGCGACATGTCAGGCCTCCTGCTTCTTCAGCATTGCCAGGCTCAGGCCGGTGAATGCGGCAAAGAAGCTCAGCAGGATCAGGCACTGCGGCCACAACTCGCGCAGGCCTAACGCCTTGGTGAAGGTGCCGACTGCGACGTCGAGGAAGTAGCCCGCCGGGAACAACTGGCCCATCACCGCTGCTGCGCCGTCTAACGACGAGCGTGGCACGATCAGCCCGGAAAACTGGATGGTCGGCAGGCTGGTAATGATCATGGTGCCGAGAATGGCGGCGATCTGGGTGCGGGTGAATGCCGAAATCAGCAGGCCCAGGCTGGTGGTTGCCAGCAGGTAGGCCACGCCGCCACACGCCAGGGCCAGTACGCTGCCCTTGAGCGGTACGGCGAACAGCCAGCAGTTCATCGCGACGAGCAGCGCCAGGTTGACCAGGCTCACAGCCAGGTAGGGCATCTGCTTGCCAAGCAGGAATTCCAGGCGGGTGAGGGGTGTGGCGTAGAAGTTGGTGATGGAGCCGAGTTCCTTCTCGCGCACGATGCCCAGTGCAGTGAGCATGGCCGGTATGAAGGCCAGTATCAGTGCCATCACGCCCGGACCGATGGCGTTCACGCTGACCACATCCTGGTTGTAGCGGAAACGCGTTTCCAGGCGCACCGGGTCCTGGCGTGGCTGCGGTTGCGGGCTGGCCTGTGCCAGTTGCTCCAGGTTGGCCTGGTGCACGGCTTCCACGTAGTTGCGGCTGGTTTCTGCGCGGAACGGCATGCCACCGTCGAGCCAGGCAGCCACCACCGGCTGGCGCCCTGCGTACAGGTCGCGGCCAAAACCGGGCGGAATCTCCAGTGCCAGTTTGATTTCCGAGCGTTGCAGGCGCTGGTGCAGCTCGCTGCTATCGCGGATGGGTGCCTGTTCGGCGAAGTAGCGTGAACCACGGAAGGCTTCGAGGTAGGCGCGGCTTTGCGGGCTCTGGTCCTGATCGTGCACGGCGAAGGCGAGGTTTTCCACATCCAGTGAAATGCCGTAGCCGAAGATCACCATCATGAACATTGCACCCAGTAAGGCGAAGGCCAGGCGCACCTTGTCGCGCAGCAGCTCCTTGCCCTCACGGCCGGCCACTGCCAGCAGGCGGCGCAGGCTGAATCCCTGGCGTAGCGGCAGGGTGGGGGTGGACGCCTGTTCCAGCACGCTGCTGTCGGTGGCGGCTGGCGCCAGCTCCTGGGCCTGCTCCAGGCAGCGGACGAACGCGTCCTCCAGCGTGGCACCCTGGTACTGATGCTGCAGGGCATCGGGTGTGTCGCAGGCCAGCACTCGCCCGGCGTGCATCAGCGAAATACGATCGCAGCGCTGGGCTTCGTTCATGAAGTGGGTGGAGAGGAAAATGGTCACGCCTTGCTCGCGGGACAGTTCTACCAGCAGGCGCCAGAAGTCGTCGCGGGCGGCCGGGTCGACGCCGGAGGTCGGTTCGTCGAGGATCAACACTTCCGGGCGATGCAGAACCGCCACTGCCAGCGACAGACGCTGGCGCAAACCAAGGGGCAGGGCGCCAGACGGTTGGTCGGCGATAGTGGCGAGCTCGAAGCGCTCGATCAGCTCATCGATGCGCTGGGCGCTCTCGGCTTTGGGCAAGTCGAACAAGCGGGCATGCAGGGCCAGGTTCTGCCGGGTGCTGAGCTCGCCATACAGAGAGAAACTCTGCGACATGAAACCGACCCGCTTGCGTGTGGCCAGGTCGCTGGCGTCCACCGGGCGACCCAGCAGGCTGGCGCTGCCCTCGCTGGCCGGCATCAGGCCAGTGAGCACTTTCATGGTGGTGGTCTTGCCGCAACCGTTGGAACCCAGGAAGCCGAAGATCTCCCCACGGCCAATGGCGAAACTGACCTTGTTCACCGCTGTGAAGTCGCCAAAGCGCAGGGTCAGGTCGTGTGCCTCGATGGCGACCGGGCCGTCCGTGGCTTGGCGCGGCGGGATTGCCAGTGGTTGATGCTGCGTCTTGCCAGCGCCCTGGTAGTGGGTAAAGGCGTCATCCAGCTTTCCGCTGGGGGTTACCGCAGCCAGTTCGTGGCTAGGGCCGGCGGCCAGCAGCCGGCCGCCATCGAGCATCAGGCAATGCTCGAACTGTTCGGCTTCTTCCATGTAGGCGGTAGCCACCAGCAGGGTCAGTTGCGGGCGTTGTACGCGAACCTGCTCAACCAGCTCCCAGAAGCGCCGCCGCGACAGTGGGTCGACGCCGGTGGTCGGCTCGTCCAGGATAAGCAGGTCTGGCTCGTGGATCAGCGCGCAGCAAAGACCCAGCTTCTGCTTCATGCCACCCGACAGCTTGCCGGCCGGGCGCTGGGCAAAGCGCTGCAGGTCGGTGGCCTGCAACAGATTGGCCATGCGCTGCTCACACTCGCGGCGGCCCAGCCCGAACAGGGTGGCGAAAAAGCGGATGTTCTCGCTGATCGACAGTTCCGGGTACAGGTTGTTGCCCAGCCCCTGCGGCATGAACGCTACTTTGGGGTATAGCGCCGTGCGATGGCGGCGTTGGCGGATCGAGCCGCCCAGCACCTGCAGCTCCCCCTGTTGCAGGCGTTTTACGCCGGCGATCAGCCCCAACAGGGTTGATTTGCCTGCCCCGTCGGGGCCGATCAGCGCGCAGCGGGTGCCCACAGGCAGGCTGAAGCCTAGCGGGTGCAGGGCTACCAGGTCGCCGTAACGGTGGCTGATGCCTTCGGCCAGCAGTGCCGGGGCGTTCATTGCAAGTTGGCCGGCCAGTCCACTTCAGCCGTGCGGACATAGCCGGCGCCTGGCATGCCTGGTTTGGCTTGCGGCACGGCGCCCGGGTCGCTCAGGCGCAGTTTGACCCGGAACACCAGCTTTTGCCGTTCGTCGCGGGTTTCGACCTGTTTGGGGGTGAACTGGGCCTTGGCTGCGACAAAGGCCACCTTGGCCGGCAGCGCGCGCTCGGGCAGGGCGTCGAGCACGATGCGCGCCTGATCGCCTACGGTCAGCCGGCCGCTGGTGGACGCCGGCAGGTACAGGTTCATGTATTGGTCGCTGGGGTCGATCAGCATCAGGACGCGGCCGCCGGCACCCAGCACTTCACCGGGTTCGGCCAGGCGCAGCTGGATGATGCCGTTGATGGGCGCTCGCAGGCTGCTGTCGTCGATTTCGCTGGTGAGCTGTGCCACTTGAGCTTCGGCGGCGCCGATTGCAGCCTTGATCGCTGCCAGTTGGGCGCGGGCAGCGACCACTGCTGCGCTGGCTGTGTCAAAGCGCGCCTGCTGTTGGTCGAGCAACTGCTGGCTGGCGTACTTGCGCTGGAAAATTTCGCGCACGCGCTTGAGCTCCTGGCTGGCCAGCAGCAGTTCGCTCTGGCGCAGTTGCACGCTGGCCTGGGCGGCGGCGTAGTTTTCCCGGGCGCGCAGCACTTCGGCTTCGGCCTGGCTGCGCTGGGCTTCCATGGTGCGGGTGTCGATGCGTGCCAGTAGCTGGCCTTGGGTAACGTTGTCGCCTTCATCGACCAGTACCTCGGCCAGGCGACCGGGGACCTTGCTGGCGATCTGCACTTCGGTGGCTTCAAGGCGGCCGTTGCCCATGCTCAGGCCTTCGGGCAACTGGTCGTGGAGCGACTTCCAGTACCCCAGCCCGCCGGCTGCAACGAGCAGTGCGATCAGTGCAGTGGCGAAGATTCTAGGGGCGTATCGGTTCATCGTTCTGCATCCTTGCGGTCATGCACGGTCCATCATGCCTTGCGGCCATGTGTGGCGTGTTGATATTGGTCAAGCCCTTGACCTTAGCTGCGCATTCAGCGCAACGCGACAATCACCGCCCACTGCTCGGGCGTTACCGGCATGACCGACAGGCGGCTGCCTTTTTGCACCAGCGGCAACTCGACCAGCCCGGCCTGCTGTTTCAGCCATCCCAGCTCCAGCACCCTTGGGAAGGTTTGTACGTGGGCCACATCCACTGCGCTCCACGGGTTCTTGTCGGTGGTGGCCTTGACATCGTGATAATGGCTTTCCGGGTCCAGCGCGGTAGGGTCCGGGTAGGCCGCGCGGGTGATTCTGGCAATGCCGGCGATGCCGGGTTGTGGGCAGCTGGAGTGGTAGAAGAAAAATTCGTCACCCACGCTCATGGCCCGCAGAAAATTACGCGCCTGATAGTTACGCACGCCGTCCCAGCGCGCTTCACCCAAGCGTGCGAGGGCTTCTATGGAGAGCTCGTCGGGCTCGGATTTCATCAGCCAGTAAGCCATGAATGCTGCTCCTGAAAAGGTTTGAAATAACCTGTTGCACGAAACCGACAGTCGGTTGGCGTCAAGGTTTGCGTGCGGACGCATGTTGTCGGAAAATGCGCACCGTTTAAAGCGCGTGCACCGGCGGTACCCAGAATATCGCCGAGTACAGAACAGTTTGCCTGGGGGGCAATCTTCGATGAATCAACGTAAAAAGCCGGATCTACTGTGGATCCTGGTGTTCATTTTTGGCCTGGGTGTGGTCACTACCGGTTATGCGCAAGGGTTCTGGGAGCGCAAGCTGGACAGCGCCTATCAGATGCCGGTCGACGCCGGCCAGCCACAACGTTGATATCCCCGCTGGCGCCGCTCAACGTGGCGCCAGGTACCAGCCACGGTCAGAGACCGTACCCTGCAGCGGTACGTCCCAACTGGCCTGCGCCAGCCGCTCGACCTTCTGGCATTCATGCGCCAGCCCCAGCAGCAACGGTTTTTTCCAGGTTTGCCGACGCGCCTGGTAGGCCAGGCTGCGATCATAGAAGCCACCGCCCATTCCCAGGCGTCCGCCCACTTCGTCAAAACCGACCAGCGGTAGCAGAATCAGATCCAGCGCCCAGATTGGCCGTTGGCGTTTGCGATCGATTATCGGCTCTGGAATACGAAAGCGATTGGGCTTGAGTTTCTCACCCTGCTCAAAAAGCTGGAACACCATGCGCGTGCGCGGCCAGGCGTGCAGCACCGGCAGGTAGGTGCGCTTGCCGCGACGCTGGGCTTCGCGCATCAGCAGGCGAGGGTCGATTTCACCGTCGTTGGGCAGGTACAGGGCGATGTGGCGGGCGCGGCGGAACAAGGGGTGTTGCGCCAGTTGGCGGTACAGGCCGAGGGTGGCCTGGCGTTGCTGCGCAGGGGTAAGGGCGCGGCGGGCATTGCGAAGCAGGCGACGTAGCTGGGGGCGGGTGAGCGGCACGGTTTCGGTCATGGCACAGGCGGTCCCAGATGTGCTGCCTTATACGAAAAGTGCCTGCGCGGTGACTATTCGTACAAAGCTTGAATAAAGTCGGCCAAAACGAATTGCCCGCCGGGGAGGGCGGGCAAGAAAATTCAGGCTCCCCGATAAGACCGCTATCGGTGTAGCCCTTGAACCCGAAAGTTCAAGGTGGAGATTGCAGGGGGCGTTAAGGCTTTCCGTCGGGCGGACATGCACACCGGCCCCAGCGTGCAACCCCCGTGGTTGTGCGTATCGGCTCAGGGACATAACCGACTGGCGCATCCCCCAGGGAGTGGCGCCAGTATACCAATCTCAGCCGATTTTGGTATCCGTGTCGTCGGACAAAGCCTTATCTACCCGATCCAGCAGGTCGCGCACCTGTTCGCGGTTTGTGCCGCTGACCGGTGCATCGTTGCGATCTTCCTGGCGGTGCAGCATTTCGTGGGTAATGTTCAATGCTGCCATGACCGCGATGCGGTCGGCACCGATCACCTTGCCGCTGCTGCGGATCTCGCGCATCTTGCCGTCCAGGTAGCGCGCAGCGCTGACCAGGTTGTTGCGCTCTTCCGGCGGGCAGATGATCGAGTATTCCTTGTCGAGGATCTGCACGGTGACGCTATTGCTTGAACTCATGAGTCTTGCTCCAGAGCCTTGAGGCGTAAAATCATCGACTCGACTTTGCGCTTGGCGATCTCGTTCTTTTCGATGAGGTGGGCGCGCTCTTCGCGCCAGGACTTTTCCTGAGCTACTAGGAGTGCATTTTGCCGTTTTAGTTGCTCGACGCGTTCGATCAGCAACTCGAATCGGCTCATCAGTGCCTGCAGGTCGTTCTCTTGCGTGGGTTGCACTCGATTCGCTCCGTCGTTGAGTCACCTGGCGATGATGCCTCCCCCTGGGCGGCAACGGCCAGTGCAGATGGTCTTGGCGCGCCTGCCGGTGCTAGGATACAAGGTCTTCATTCTAGACATTGCGCCGTCTGGCGCCTAGCTGCCCATGCCCAATACTCAATCGCCCTACAACGCCTTCGCCATGCTGCTCTCGAGCAATGGTCATCCCGTCACCCCGGCCGAACTGCACGGCCTGCTGATTGGCCGCAGCTGCGCCGGCGCCGGCTTCGATGCCGATGCCTGGTTGGCCGATGCCGCCCAACTGCTGGAAACCGAGCCTGGTGACAGTGTCCGCAATGCCTTGATCGGCTTGCAGGAAATGGTCAAGGGCGAGCTGACCAGCGACGACATGGCGATCGTCCTGCTGCTGCCTACCGATGATGCTGCACTGAGCGACCGCGCCACCGCGCTGGGCCAGTGGTGCCAAGGCTTCGTGACCGGTTTCGGCCTGAACGCTGGCGGTAAGGACTTGTCCGACGAGGCCAAGGAAGTGCTGCAGGACCTGGTGGCCATTTCGCAGGTCCAGGAAGCGCTCGAAGAATCCGAGGACGGCGAGAGCGACTACATGGAAGTCATGGAATACCTGCGCGTGGCGCCCCTGCTGCTGTTCTCCGAACTGGCCAAGCCGGCCGCACCCGCGCCCAAGCCGTCGCTGCACTGATCAACCAGGGGTAGTCTGCCCATGAGCCACATTCCCAAGGCCGAATATGCCCGTCGGCGCAAGGCGCTGATGGCGCAGATGGTCCCCAACAGCATCGCTATTCTGCCCGCCGCCGCGGTTGCCATCCGCAACCGCGACGTCGAACACGTGTACCGCCAGGACAGCGACTTCCAGTACCTCAGCGGCTTCCCGGAGCCCGAGGCGGTGATTGCTTTGATTCCAGGGCGCGAGCATGGCGAGTACGTGCTGTTCTGCCGTGAACGCAACCCTGAGCGCGAGCTGTGGGACGGCCTGCGGGCCGGCCAGGAAGGGGCGGTGCGTGATTTCGGCGCCGACGATGCCTTCCCCATCACGGATATCGACGAGATCCTGCCTGGCCTGATCGAAGGCCGCGAGCGGGTCTACAGCGCCATGGGCAGCAACCCGGAGTTCGATCGCCGGCTGATGGACTGGATCAACGTGATCCGCTCCAAGGCACGCCTGGGCGCCCAGCCACCAAACGAGTTCGTTGCGCTGGATCATCTGCTGCACGATATGCGCCTGTATAAATCGGCGGCGGAAGTGAAGGTGATGCGTGCTGCCGCAGACATTTCTGCGCGAGCCCACGTGCGGGCCATGCAGGCCTGCCGCGCCGGGCTGCACGAGTACAGCCTGGAAGCCGAGCTGGACTACGAATTCCGCAAGGGCGGGGCGAAGATGCCGGCCTACGGCTCGATCGTTGCGGCCGGGCGCAACGGCTGCATCCTGCACTATCAACAGAACGATGCGCCGCTCAAGGACGGCGACCTGGTGCTGATCGACGCCGGCTGCGAAATCGACTGCTATGCCAGCGACATCACCCGCACCTTCCCGGTCAGTGGGCGGTTTTCGCCCGAGCAGAAGGCCATCTACGAGCTGGTGCTCAAGGCGCAGGCGGCGGCGTTTGCCGAAATAGCCCCCGGCAAGCACTGGAACCACGCCCATGAGGCGACCGTGCGGGTCATCACTGCGGGCCTGGTGGAGCTGGGCTTGCTTGAAGGGGATGTGCAGGCGCTGATCGACAGCGAAGCGTATCGCGCCTTCTACATGCACCGCGCCGGGCATTGGCTGGGCATGGATGTGCACGACGTGGGCGAGTACAAGGTGGGCGGCGAGTGGCGGGTGCTGGAACCCGGCATGGCGCTGACCGTGGAGCCGGGTATCTACATTGGCGCCGACAATCAGGCCGTGGCCAAAAAGTGGCGCGGCATTGGGGTAAGGATCGAGGACGACGTGGTAGTGACCAGGCAAGGTTGTGAAATCCTGACTTCGGGTGTGCCGCGTACGGTCGCCGAGATCGAGGCGCTGATGCAGGCTGCCCGCAAGGCCGTGGCATGAGCCGGGTAAACCTGGCGATCATCGGCGGTGGCCTGGTTGGCGCAAGCCTGGCTTTGGCCCTGCAGGCCGGCGCCAAGGCGCGCGGCTGGAAGATCCTGCTGATCGAGCCGTTCGCCCCCGGCGACAACTACCAACCCAGCTACGATGCGCGCTCGTCGGCGTTGTCATTCGGTACCCAGCAGATTTATCAGCAACTGGGCCTGTGGCAGGCCATCGGCCGCCGCGCCGAGCCTATTCGCCAGATTCACGTGTCCGACCGTGGTCGCTTTGGCGCCACCCGCCTGGATGCTCTGGAAGAGGGCGTACCGGCGCTGGGTTACGTGGTGGAAAACGCCTGGCTCGGCCAGTGCCTGTGGCAAGGGCTGGACAGCGAGGTGGTGAGCTGGCGCTGCCCGGCGGAAGTGACCTCGATGCAGGCCATCGAACGCGGCTACCGGCTGGGGCTGAACGACGACACTCAGCTGGAATGTGACCTGGCGGTGCTGGCCGATGGTGGTCGCTCTGGCCTGCGCGAGCAGTTGGGAATCCATGTGCGGCACACGCCTTACCAGCAGAGCGCGTTGATCGCCAACATTACCCCGGGTGAGGCCCACGGCGGCCAGGCTTTCGAGCGCTTCACCGAGGAGGGCCCCATGGCCTTGCTGCCGTTGCCGGAAAACCGCTGCGCACTGGTGTGGACCCGCCAGGGCATGGATGCGCGGCGCCTGGCCGACATCGACGAGCGCAGTTTCCTGCGCGAACTGCAGGGTGTGTTCGGCTACCGCCTGGGCGCGCTGCGCCAGGTGGGTGTACGGCACCTCTACCCGCTGTCCTTGATCGAGGCCCAGGAGCAGGTGCGGCCGCACCTGGTGGTGCTGGGCAACGCAGCACACAGCCTGCACCCCATCGCGGGCCAGGGTTTCAATCTGTCGCTGCGTGACGTGCAGGCCCTGGCCGAAGCACTGCTGGCGGGTCCACAGCAGCCTGGCGACCTGACCACGTTGCAGGCCTATCACCAGCGCCAGCGCCTGGACCAGGCGATGACCATCGGCTTCTCCGACCAGGTCACCCGTCTGTTCGGCAGCAATCAGCCGTTGCTGACGGCCGGGCGCAACCTTGGCCTGCTCGGGCTCGACCTGCTGCCACCGGCAAAAAGCTGGTTCGCCCGCCAGGCGATGGGCCTGGGCACCCGCCCTGATCCGCGGGGCCAGGCATGAGCAACCCGCGTAAACTGGCGCGCCGGGCGCGCATGCTGCGCTGGATGCTGAACCTCTACCCACCGTACCTGGGTGCCGGTATCCGTGTGCAGCACATCAGCCCGGACCTGCGTAGCGTCAAGGTGGCGATGAAGCTGACCCGCTGGAACCGCAATTACGTCGGTACCCAGTTCGGTGGCAGCCTGTATGCCATGGTCGACCCGTTCTACATGCTGCTGCTGATCGAGCAGTTGGGGCGTGACTACATCGTCTGGGACAAGGCCGCCAGCATCGATTTCATCTCGCCGGGCAAAGGCCCGGTGTATGCCGAACTCCACGTCGATGATGCGCTGCTGGACGAAATTCGCCAGCAGGCCGCCACCGGCAAGAAATGCCTGCCGCGTTTGCAGGTCGATATCCGCGATGGCGCCGGCGAGTTGGTGGCGCGGGTCGATAAAACCCTATACGTGCGGCTCAAGCCGCAAGCGAGGCAGGCGTAAGGCATGGAAATGCGCGCAGATCTGTTGATTGTCGGTGCCGGTATGGTCGGCAGCGCCCTGGCCTTGGCGTTGCGCCACAGTGGCCTGCAAATTTTGTTGCTCGATGGTGGCCCGCTGACGGTTGTACCCTTCGATGCCCAGGCCCCGTTCGAGCCGCGTGTCAGCGCGCTATCGGCGGCCAGCCAGCG
Source organism: Pseudomonas sp. zjy_15 (assembly GCF_043101865.1). Lineage (NCBI taxonomy): Bacteria > Pseudomonadati > Pseudomonadota > Gammaproteobacteria > Pseudomonadales > Pseudomonadaceae > Pseudomonas > Pseudomonas sp. zjy_15. The sequence continues at coordinate 43,431 of NZ_JBICII010000100.1, read as the reverse complement.
CATCCTCGAGCGCCTTGGCGCCTGGGACGGCATTGCCCAGCGGCGCGCCACGCCGTACTCCGACATGCATGTGTGGGATGGCAGCGGCACCGGGCAGATTCACTTTTCGGCGGCCAGTGTGCATGCCCAGGTGCTCGGCCATATCGTCGAGAACCGGGTGGTGCAGGACGGCCTGCTGGAGCGCCTGCACGACAGCGACATCGGCCTGCTGGCCAATGCGCGGCTGGAGCAATTGCGTCGCTCCGGCGATGAGTGGCTGCTGACCCTGGCGGATGGCCGGCAACTGCGGGCACCGTTGGTGATCGCTGCCGACGGTGCCAATTCGGCGGTGCGGCGTCTGGCCGGCTGCGAAACCCGCGAGTGGGATTACCTGCACCATGCCATTGTCACCAGCGTGCGTTGCAGCGCCGGGCACCAGGCCACGGCCTGGCAGCGCTTCACTGACGAAGGTCCGCTGGCGTTCCTGCCGTTGACCCGCGATGGCCTGCAGGACTGGTGCTCGATCGTCTGGTCGACCACCCCGGAGCATGCCGAGCAGCTGATGGCGATGGATGAAGCGGCCTTCCTGCAGGCCCTGGAGCGGGCCTTCGAAGGGCGTCTGGGGGACGTGCTGCAGGCCGACCCACGGGTGTGCGTGCCGCTGCGCCAGCGTCACGCCAAGCGCTATGTGGATGAAGGCCTGGCCTTGATCGGTGATGCTGCACACACCATTCACCCGTTGGCCGGGCAGGGCGTGAACCTGGGCTTTCTCGATGCGGCGGTGCTGGCCGAGGTGTTGGTCAATGCCTGCGAGCGCGGCGAGAGGCTGGCCGATGTGAAGGTGCTGAGCCGTTACGAGCGGCGGCGCATGCCACACAACCTGGCGTTGATGGCGGCGATGGAGGGGTTCGAGAGGTTGTTCCAGGCCGATCCGCTGCCGTTGCGCTGGTTGCGCAACAGCGGGTTGAAGCTGGTGGAGCAGATGCCGGAGGCCAAGGCGCTGTTTGTGCGCCAGGCGTTGGGTTTGAGTGGTGACCTGCCGGATCTGGCCAAGGCTTGAGAGTGGCGGGGCCGCTTTGCGGCCCTTTCGCGACACCAGGCCGCTCCCACAGCGTGGCGCAATCACCTGTGGTAGTCCTTTGCAACATCCGGTAACGCCTAGGTAGGTGAGCCAGAAAATGGGATTCACTACCATTCGCACCTCTCATACGATCGAGGAGTGCTTAAAATGTTGCCACGCAAGCCCCTACTGGCCGCCTTGGCCCTGACCCTGTTCGGCGGCACTGCCCAGGCAGCGGACGAAGTGGTGGTGTACTCCTCGCGCATCGACGAGCTGATCAAGCCGGTGTTCGATGCCTATACCGCCAAGACCGGTGTCAAGATCAAGTTCATTACCGACAAGGAAGCCCCGCTGATGCAGCGCATCAAGGCCGAGGGCGACAACGGCGTGGCCGACCTGTTGCTGACCGTCGATGCAGGCAACCTGTGGCAGGCTGAGCAGATGGGCATCCTGCAGCCGATCGAGTCCGACGTCATCGACCAGAATATCCCGTCGCAGTACCGCGCCTCGTCCCACGACTGGACCGGTCTGAGCCTGCGCGCCCGCACCATCATCTACTCCACCGAGCGAGTCAAACCCGAAGAATTGAGCACCTACGAAGCCCTGGCTGACAAACAGTGGGAAGGCCGTCTGTGCCTGCGCACGGCCAAGAAGGTGTACAACCAGTCGCTGACCGCCACCTTGATCGAAACCCACGGTGAGGCCAAGACCGAGCAAATCGTCAAAGGTTGGGTCAACAACCTGTCCACCGATGTGTTCTCCGACGACAACGCGGTGATCCAGGCCATCGAGGCCGGGCAGTGTGATGTGGGCGTGGTCAACACCTACTATTACGGCCGACTGCACAAGCAGAACCCGAACCTGCCGGTGAAGATCTTCTGGCCCAACCAGGGTGATCGTGGTGTGCATGTGAACCTCTCGGGCATCGGCCTGACCAAGCATGCGCCACACCCGGAAGCCGCGAAGAAACTGGTGGAATGGATGACCGGCGAAGAAGCGCAGAAGCTGTTCGCTGACATCAACCAGGAATTCCCGGCCAACCCGAAGGTGAAACCTTCGGAGGAAGTGGCGGCGTGGGGCAGCTTCAAGGCCGACAGCATTCCGGTGGAAATTGCCGGCAAGCGCCAGGCTGAAGCCATTCGCCTGATGGATCGGGCTGGCTACAACTAAGCGCCAGGCTTTATCCTCTCTGGGCCCGTTAGGGCCCTTTCGCGGGTAAACCCGCTCCTACAGGATCTGCACTGCCTTGCGCGGTCCCCGTAGGAGCGGGTTTACCCGCGAACGACCGCGCAGCGGTCGCCATCGCACTCGAGATTTCAGCCTTGCCCCACACCCCCCAACGCCGCTGGTACCTCCCGGTCTCCCTGATCGCCGCCTTGGTGCTGCTGCCCCTGAGCGTGCTGCTGCTGTCCTGGCAATCCATCGACCTGCAGATCTGGTCCCACCTGCTCGACACCCAGATGGGCCGCCTGCTCGGCAATACCCTGACCCTGGTGGTGGGTGTGGGTATTGGTGTCACCGTGCTGGGCGTCAGCCTGGCCTGGCTCACCAGCCTCTGCGACTTCCCCGGTCGACGCTGGCTGGACTGGGCGCTGATGTTACCGTTCGCCATCCCGGCCTACGTGCTGGCGTTCGTCTTCGTCGGCCTGCTGGACTTTGCCGGCCCGGTGCAAAGCGCCCTGCGCGAGGTGTTCGGGCCAATGCGCCTGCCTCGGGTGCGTTCCACCGGTGGGGTAATCACCGTCCTGGTGCTGGTCTTCTATCCCTATGTCTACTTGTTGGCGCGCACGGCTTTCCTGGCTCAGGGCAAGGGCCTGATGGAGGCGGCGCGGGTACTTGGGTTAACGCCCCTGCAGGCTTTCTGGCGGGTGGCCCTGCCCATGGCGCGGCCGGCGATCGGTGCCGGTATCGCCCTGGCGCTGATGGAAACCCTGGCCGACTTCGGTGCAGTGGCCGTATTCAACTTCGACACCTTCACCACGGCTATCTACAAGACCTGGTACGGCTTCTTCAGCTTGTCCAGTGCGGCCCAGCTGGCCAGCTTGCTGCTGCTGGCGGTGATGCTGGTGCTGTACGGCGAGCGCCGCGCCCGTGGTGCCAGCCGCAGCGGCAACGAGCGACCACGCGTGCAGGCGCTTTATCAACTGCGTGGTCTCAAGGCGCTGCTGGCCAGTGGCTGGTGCCTGCTGGTGTTCGCCTGCGCTTTCGTCATCCCGCTGCTGCAGTTGCTGGCGTGGTTCTGGCAGCGCGGCCGGCATGACCTGGATGAGCGTTATATCGGCCTGGTGCTGCACACCCTTTACCTGGGCAGCATGGCGGCGCTGGTCACGGTATGTGTGGCGCTGCTGCTGGCCTTTGCCCGGCGCCAGGCACCGACGGGCGGTATCCGCGCCGGGGTTGGTCTGGCCAATCTGGGGTATGCCCTGCCCGGTTCGGTGTTGGCGGTGTCGATCATGTTGGCCTTCAGTTACCTCGACAACCACCTGGTCATTCCGCTGTCCAGCTGGCTGGGCGGCGCCGGCAAGCCGCTGCTGCTAGGCAGCCTCTCGGCGTTGCTGCTGGCCTACCTGGTGCGCTTCATCGCGGTGGCCTACGGGCCGCTGGAGAGCAGCCTGGAACGCATCCGCCCCTCACTCCCCGAAGCCTCGCGCAGCCTGGGTGTCGGCGGAGCAAGATTGTTTTTCAAGGTATATCTGCCGCTGCTGGTACCCGGTGCCCTTAGTGCCGCGCTGCTGGTGTTCGTCGACGTGCTCAAGGAAATGCCCGCCACCTTGCTGATGCGGCCGTTCGGCTGGGACACCCTCGCTGTGCGGGTGTTCGAGATGACCAGCGAGGGCGAATGGGCGCGAGCCTCGCTGCCGGCACTGACCTTGGTAATGGTGGGGCTGCTGCCGGTCATCGGACTGATTCGCCGTTCGGCCCGCCGACCCGGTCACAGTCACTGAGGATGTCAGCTTGCGACCTTGCGGCTACAATGCGCGGCATTCGCGCGGCGGGTGTGAGTAACAAGAAAAGCTGACGACCCAACGTCATCGACCGCCGCCGCTTCGCCACGCCCGGAAGGAGAAACCCATGGGACAGCGCACGCTTTTGTATGACCTGCACCTGGCGCTAGGCGCCAAGACGGTCGATTTCGGTGGCTGGGACATGCCCCTGCACTATGGCTCGCAGGTCGAGGAGCACCACCAGGTGCGCAGCGATTGCGGCGTTTTCGATGTTTCTCATATGACCGTGATCGATGTCGACGGCACTGATGCCACTGTTTGGCTGCAGCGTCTGCTGGCCAACGACGTGGCCCGCCTCGACGACACCGGCAAGGCGCTGTATAGCCCGCTGCTGAACGAACAGGGCGGGGTGATCGATGATCTGATTGTCTACCGCACTGAAACCGGCTATCGCCTGGTCACCAATGCCGCCACCCGTGCCAAGGTGCTCGATTGGCTGCAATTGCAACGTGCCGGTTTTTCCGTGGACTTCCAGGTCCGCCCTGATCTGGCCATCCTTGCCATCCAGGGGCCGCGTGCCCGCGAAAAGGTCGCGGCCTTGCTCAGCCCCGCGCGCGCTGCACTCATCCGCGAACTGCGCCCGTTCGAGGGCGTTGCCGACGGCGACTGGTTCATTGCCCGCACCGGCTATACCGGTGAGGACGGCCTGGAGATCATCTTCCCGGGCGATCAGGCGGTGGCCTTCTTCAACGACCTGGTCGGTGCCGGTATCGCCCCAAGCGGCCTGGGCGCCCGCGATACCCTGCGCCTGGAAGCCGGCATGAACCTGTACGGCCAGGACATCGACGAAAACCACACCCCGCTCACCTCCAACCTGGGCTGGAGCATCGCCTGGGAACCGGCCGAGCGCGACTTCATCGGCCGTGCCGGCCTGCTTGCGGAAATCGAGCACGGCGTGCAGGAAAAACTGGTGGGTCTGGTGCTGGAAGAGCGCGGTGTACTGCGCGCCCATCAGGTAGTACGTGTAGCCGGTATTGGCGAAGGGGAGATCACCAGTGGTAGTTTCTCGCCTACGCTGAGCAAGTCCATTGCGTTGGCGCGCGTGCCTATGGCTACCGGTGATCGGGCCGAGGTAGAAATTCGCGGCAAGTGGTACCCGGTGCGGGTGGTCAAACCGACCTTCGTGCGCCACGGCAAGATCCTGATCTGAACAATTTATAACCGGCGGGCGTACCGCTGAGCCAATCGAGGAATTCAAGACATGAGCAATATCCCCGCCGACCTGCGTTTTGCCGAAAGCCATGAGTGGGCTCGCCTGGAAGCCGACGGCAGTGTGACCGTGGGAATCAGCGATCACGCCCAGCAAGCCTTGGGTGATGTGGTGTTCGTCGAGCTGGCTGAAGTCGGCAAAGTGTTTGGCGCTGGCGACGCTGCGGGTGTGGTGGAGTCGGTCAAGGCCGCTTCGGACATCTACGCCCCGGTCGGTGGCGAAGTGATTGCGGTCAACGAAGAGCTGGCTGAGAGCCCGGAACTGCTCAACGAAGAGCCTTACGATTCGTGGATCTTCAAATTGAAGCCAAGCAACCCGGCCGAGCTGGACAAGTTGCTGGATGCTGCTGGCTACAAGGCCCTGATTGGCGAGTAAGACCGCGTCGCCTGCTTCGCGGCTAAAGCCTCCTACACGGGTACAGCACTGCATTCGAGGCGGGTGCAGCCCCTGTAGGAGCGGCTTTAGCCGCGAAGAGGCCGGGCCTGCAGACAAGTTTCCCCGCACAATCGGCAATCCCTTCCTAGACTTGTAAGTCTCCATGAGACCTGGTCCAGGAAGAGAGCGTCGTCATGTCCCAGTCGCCAAGCCTGCATCAACTGCAAGAGTTCAACCCATTTCTGCGCCGTCACCTGGGCCCCGATGCCACAGAGCAGCAGGCCATGCTCAACGCGCTGGGTATCGCCAGCCGCAACGAGCTGATCGAGCAGACCGTTCCGCCCGACATCCGCCTCAATCGCCCCCTCGACCTCCCAGCGGCACTGGACGAGCAAGCCGCCCTGGCCAAGCTCGCCGGTTACGCCGAACAGAATCAGGTCTGGACCAGCCTCATCGGTATGGGCTACCACGGCACCATCACCCCCACGGTCATCCTGCGCAACGTGCTGGAAAACCCCGGCTGGTACACCGCCTACACGCCATACCAACCCGAAATTGCCCAAGGCCGGCTGGAGGCGCTGCTGAACTTCCAGCAAATGGTCATCGACCTCACTGGCCTGGCTCTGGCCAATGCCTCGCTGCTCGATGAAGCCACTGCTGCCGCCGAGGCCATGGCCTTGGCCAAGCGGGTGGCACGCAACACGAGCAACACCTTCTTTGCCGACGAGCACTGTCATCCGCAGACCCTATCGGTACTCAAGACCCGCGCCGAGGGCTTCGGCTTCGAGCTGATCGTCGACTCTGTGGATAATCTTGCCAAGCACTCCGTGTTCGGCGCTTTGCTGCAGTACCCCGACACCCACGGCGAAGTGCGCGACTTGCGCCCGTTGATCGACCAGGTGCACAGCCAGCAGGCCTTGGCCTGCGTAGCCGCTGACCTGCTAAGCCTGGTGGTGCTGGCGCCGCCCGGAGAACTGGGCGCCGATGTGGTGCTGGGCTCGACCCAGCGCTTTGGTGTGCCGATGGGCTATGGCGGGCCTCACGCGGCCTATTTCGCCTGTCGCGACGACTACAAGCGGGCTATGCCGGGGCGCATCATCGGCGTATCGCGCGATGCCCGTGGCAACACCGCATTACGGATGGCCCTGCAGACCCGCGAGCAGCATATTCGCCGCGAAAAGGCCAATTCCAACATCTGCACGGCCCAGGTGCTGCTGGCCAACATTGCTGGCTTCTACGCGGTGTACCACGGCCCGGAAGGCCTGCAGCGCATCGCTCAGCGTGTGCACCGGCTGACCTTCATCCTGGCTGCCGGCCTCGAGGCCAAGGGCATCAAACGCCTCAATCAGCACTTCTTCGATACCCTTACCCTGGATGTTGGCGGTGCCCAGGCGGCCATCATTGAAAGCGCCGAGGCCGCGCACATCAATTTGCGCATTCTCGGTCGCGGGCACTTGGGGGTGAGCCTGGACGAAACCTGCAACGAGCAGACGGTGCTGCGCCTGCTCGACATCTTCCTGGGGGTGGATCACGGCCTGGAAATCACCGCCCTCGACCAGTTGGCCCTGCCTGAAGGCATCCCCGCCAGCCTGGTGCGACGCACGCCATTCCTCGCCCACCCCGTGTTCAACCTGCATCACAGCGAAACAGAGATGCTGCGCTACCTCAAGCAACTGGAGAACAAGGACCTGGCGCTGAACCAGTCGATGATCCCGTTGGGCTCGTGCACCATGAAACTCAACGCCACCAGTGAGATGATCCCCATTACCTGGCCCGGCTTCGCCCAGTTGCATCCGTTCGCCCCTGCTGCCCAGGCGGCAGGCTACAAGGCGATGATCGACGAACTGGAAAACTGGCTATGCGCGATCACCGGCTTCGATGCGATCTGCATGCAGCCCAACTCCGGTGCTCAGGGTGAATACGCCGGCCTGATGGCCATCACGCGCTATCACCGCAGCCGCCATCAGCCGATGCGTACGTTGTGCCTGATCCCGTCGTCGGCCCACGGTACCAACCCGGCGTCGGCACAGATGGCTGGCATGGAAGTGGTGATTGTCGACTGCGACAACGATGGCAACGTCGACCTGGCAGACTTGAAAGCCAAGGCACACGCGGCAGGGGAGCGTCTGTCGTGCCTGATGATCACCTACCCCTCGACCCACGGTGTGTACGAAGAGGGGATACGCGAAATCTGCGAGGTGGTGCACCATCACGGCGGCCAGGTTTACATGGACGGTGCCAACCTCAATGCCCAGGTGGGCCTGGCGCGCCCCGCAGACATTGGGGCCGATGTTTCACACATGAACCTGCACAAGACGTTCTGCATTCCCCACGGTGGCGGCGGCCCAGGCATGGGGCCGATCGGTATCCGCGCGCACCTCAAGCCGTTCGTCGCCAGCCACCCGGTGGTGCCGGTGCCTGGGTTGGACCCGAACAACAGCGCGGTCAGCGCCGCGCCCTGGGGCAGCGCAAGCATCTTGCCGATCAGCTGGATGTACATTGCCATGATGGGCCCGCAGCTGGCCGACGCCAGCGAGGTGGCTATCCTCTCGGCCAACTACCTGGCCAGCCGATTGGGCGCGGCGTTCCCGGTGCTCTACCGTGGGCGTAATCAGCGCGTGGCGCATGAATGCATCCTCGACCTACGGCCGTTGAAGGCACTGACAGGCATCAGCGAAGAGGACGTGGCCAAGCGCCTGATGGACTATGGCTTCCACGCACCGACCATGTCCTTCCCTGTGCCGGGCACGTTGATGGTGGAGCCGACCGAGAGTGAATCGAAGGCCGAGCTGGACCGGTTCGTCGAGGCGATGCTGGCGATTCGGGCGGAAATTGACGAAGTACAGCAGGGCAACTGGCCAGCGGAGAACAACCCGCTGAAGCATGCACCGCATACCTTGGCTGATGTGCTGGGGGTGTGGGACAGGCCGTATAGCCTGGAGCAGGCGGTGGCCCCCAGTGCTCACGTGCGCCAGCACAAGTACTGGCCGGCGGTGAACCGGGTAGACAACGTATATGGGGACAGGAACCTGTTCTGTGCGTGTGTGCCGGTGGAGGCTTATCGCTGAGGTTGGTGTTGGATGCTTCGCGGGTACCTGTAGGAGCGGGTTTACCCGCGAAGCAGGCGACGCAGTTACTCGGCTACCGCATTCTTGGCCAGGATGGCATTGGCCAGCTCCATGTCGGAAGCCTGCATCCCTGGGTTCTCTGCCCGTGCCTCGCGCATGGCCGCTTCCAGGAACGGCCCGCGGATCGCGCCTTCGCTGGCGACGAAGCTGCTGGCGTCATCCTGCGCGGCCACTAGCCGCTTGTGATCCCGCGAGGTCAGGTAGCTCGACGCCGTGGTAGCGCCGGAAGTCATCACGTTACGCCAGAAGGTATCGGCCATGGCCGAGCCAAGAGGCAGCGAAAGCAAGGTGGCCGCGGCAATGGCGGTTTTGAGACGCATGTTGAAACACCTCGAAGGGTGATGATTGAAGATGCGCGCTTGGATCTTTACGGGCAAGGCAAGTTCCTTGAATACAAAGGACTTTTCGTCAGTTGCAGACGCGCAGCACTTCCTCGGTACGGGTCTGCCCAGCGGCCACTTTGGCCTCGCCGCAACGGCGCAGGTCAACCAGGCCATCGGCCAGCGCCTGGCGCCGCAAACGGGTCAGGTCGGCATCAGGGCCGATCAATGCGCGCAAGGTGTCGCTGGGCTCGAGCAGTTCGAATAATCCCGTGCGCCCCTGAAAGCCGGTGCCGCGGCAGGCTCGGCAGGTGACTGATGAGCCTGCCTGGCAGTCGGTGCAGACGGTTCGCACCAGGCGCTGGGCCATCACCCCGATAAGCGTCGCCTTGATCAGGTAGTCGGCTACACCCAGCTCTTGCAAGCGGGTGATGGCTGCACAGGCGTCGTTGGTATGCAGGGTCGACAGCACCAGGTGCCCGGTCAGCGCTGCCTGCACTGCCACCAGGGCGGTTTCGCGGTCGCGAATTTCGCCGATCATGATGATGTCGGGGTCTTGGCGCAGCATGGCCCTGACCGCGTTGGCGAACCCCAGGTCCAGCGCTGGCTGCACCTGCAGCTGGTTGAAGGCTGGTTCCAGGCGCTCGATCGGGTCTTCGATGGTGCACAGGTTGACCTGAGGTGTGGCCAGCAGTTTGAGGCTGGTGTACAGCGTGCTGGTCTTGCCAGAGCCGGTGGGGCCGGTGACCAGGATGATGCCTTGGCGCTGACGTAGCAGGCGCTGCCATTGGGCCAGTTGCTGGCCTTGCAGGCCAAGGCGTTCTAAGCCCTCTTGCAACTGGTGCGGGTCGAACAGGCGCAGCACCAGTTTCTCGCCAAACGGGGTGGGCAGGGTCGAAAGCCGCAGCTCCACTTCGCCACCGCCCGGTAGGCGGCTTTGTAGCCGGCCGTCCTGCGGCCGGCGCTTCTCTGCAACGTCCATGCGGCCCAGGTGTTTCAGGCGGCTGACGAGGGCCAGGGTGACCCCGGCGGGGAAGGCATAGACGGTGTGCAGCAGGCCATCGATGCGGTAGCGCAGCTGGCCCTGTTCGCGGCGCGGTTCCAGGTGAATATCGCTGGCGCGTTGCTCGATGGCGTACTGCAACAGCCAGTCGACGATATGAACGATGTGCGCGTCGTCTGCGCTGGCCTCGGCCTGGCGTTTGCCCAGCTCGAGCAATTGCTCAAGTTCCCCCAGGCTGGCCGACTGCTGGTATTGCGCGCCTTTTACCGACTGGGCCAGGCGGTGGAACGACTGCGCTGACTGACGGATCTGCTGCGGGCTGGCCAGTACGCGACGGATCTCCCGGCCGAGGCTGCGGGCCAGGTCGGCCTGCCAGTCATCCTGGAAAGGCTGGGCGCTGGCGACGGTGACGCTGGAGGCATCGGTGGCGACGATGAGGATGCCGTGGCGCTGGGCGAAGGCTGGGGAGATCAGGCCGGTGACCTGGGGCAGGTCGAGTTGCATGGGGTCGATGCGCAGGTAGGGTTGTCCGACCTTGTCGGCCAGCCACTGGCAAAGGTGCTCCAGGTCCAGGGGCTGGCCGGGGTGCTGGCGGCTTTCCAGGTTGCAGGCGGCGATGTGTTCCAGCGGGTGGCTGGCAGGGTGGGTGGTGGCGTGCTCGAGTACTTGCAGGGTATCGCTGGCGTGCAGGTGCTGGTCAGCGAGCAGGGCCTGGAGCACGCGCTTGAGGTCGAGTGCAGGGTTGTCGGGGGTGTGCATGGTTGGCGTCCGTGCCTGATCGGGTAGTGCTGATCAAGGCTAGCCGGGCGGCGGGAGGCTATCGGAGGTGAAAGGTTTCGGAATTTTGCTGCGCCTGTATCGGACGCTTCGCGGGTGGACCCTTTCCTAAAGGGATCGCACGGGCCTTTAGTGCTATGCGGTACAGGCCCGGCAGAGAGGGTGGTTCAGACCACTGCCAACGCCACTCGCTGCAAGTTGGTCAAGCTCACCTCACCCACACACACCAGGTTACGCAGCTTCTGTGCAATGACCTCGGCCCGGTGCCAGCTCAACCCGCCAATGCCGATTTCGATATCCAGCCAGTCATCCAGCTGGCTGACCTGCACGCTATGCGGGGTCAGGAACTGCAAGGCGAACAGGTTGAGCACCCGGCACAGGCTATCGGGCTCGGCTTCGGCCTGCAGGCGATAGTGCACGGTGCTGTGGGCGTTAGTGGCGGCCCAGGCGTCGGTACGGGGCTGTGCGTTCATGCTGGTCTCCGCAAATGATAGAGAAATTCTTGCACGTTGCTGGCGGCATTTTTTCGCTATGATTGGGCTGTTTCACCTTAATGGTGAATTCAATTATTCAATAAAAGCCGTTTTGGAGAATGAATAATGCACAGCGAGCTGGACGCCTACGACCGTCGCATCCTCGAACTGCTGCAGGAGGACGCTTCGCTGTCCAGCGCACAGATCGCCGAGCGCGTCGGGCTGTCGCAATCGCCGTGCTGGCGGCGCATTCAGCGCTTGAAGGAAGAGGGGGTGATTCGTGGGCAGGTGACCTTGCTGGACCGCAAGAAGGTCGGCCTGAACACGCAGATTTTCGCCGAAGTGAAACTGAACGCCCATGGGCGCTCCAACTTCACCGAGTTCACCGAGGCGATCCGTGGGTTCCCAGAGGTGCTGGAGTGTTATGTGCTGATGGGGGCTGTGGACTTTCTGCTGCGTATCGTCACGTCGGACATCGAGGCCTACGAGCGGTTCTTCTTCGAAAAACTGTCGAACGTGCCGGGGATTCAGGAGGTGAACTCGATTGTGGCGCTTTCCGAGATCAAGTCCACCACTAGCCTGCCGCTATCGCGTTGAGGCCATTCGCGGGTAAACCCGCTCCTACACCGGTGAGGCCATTCGCGGGTAAACCCGCTCCTACACCGGTGAGGCCATTCGCGGGTAAACCCGTGCCTACACACGGCCTCACGCCTGGCGCGAACCCTTTGTAGGAGCGGGTTTACCCGCGAAGCAGGCGGCGCGGTATCACGCCTTGAGCAGGTGCTTCCAGCCGCGGCTCTGGTCCACCGCCCGAGCCTGTTCGATACGCGCTTCCAGCACTTCATCGCTGATGGGCTGCTCGGCCAGTTCGTGCAGCTTTTTCAGGTCGCCGTACAGGCGGTCCATCTGCGGCGCTTCCAGCACCTGGCGGGCGTGGTGCAGCCAGGCCAGAAGCTGCTCGATACGTGGCAGCTGCTCGGCCAGGTCTTCCGGGCGCTGGGTGTACAGCGGCAGCTTCAACGCGCGGCCTTCCTCGCCCAGCAAGTGCCCCAGCCAGCTGGCCAGTTGTGCCTTGCCTTGGCGTTCGCCGCGGCCCTTGCGCTCTGTGGTCCAGGTGCGGGCCATCAGCCAGCGTGAGGTTTCCAGCGAGAACTGGCCCCAGCGTACGTCTTCCAGTTCTTCGGCAAACTGCTCAGGCGCGGCGCGACGGATGTCTTCGTCATCGTTGCCGGCCTGCACCAGCGGGCGCCAGTCTTCAAGCAAGGCATCAAGGCTGGCGCGCAGGTCGCGGGTGGTTGCGCGCGGTGCTGCCTGGCCCAGGCTGGCGGTGAGCGCGCGCAGCTCGCTCAGGCACTCGACCCAGTCCTGGAGCAGGCGCCAGTGGCCGTTGTGGCGGTACTGCTCGGCCAGGCGCTGGCTGCTGCCCAGCAGTTGCCAGGCGAGGGCGGCATAGGCGTCGTCCAGGGCCATTTCGGCTTCCAGCGCGGTGTGTGGCAGGGCCAGCTCGTAGCTGTCCGGTTCCAGCAGGCGGTAACCACGCTCGGCCTTGCTGATGTCGCACGGCATCAGTGGCAGACTGGCGGCCAGTTCTGCAGCCAGTTCCAGCAGTGCTTGCGGTTCACCTTCGCGCAATTCCAGCTCCAGCTCGCAGATCTCTTCCTTGCGCTTGCCGGCGATCACGAAGCCTTGGTCCAGCGCAGCCTCGATCACCACCTTGCTCTTGCCACGGCCCCAGGCGATTTCAGCGTATTCACGGCTGAAGTCGGTGGTGAACAGCGGCTTGATGGTTTTCTTGTCCAGGTTGGCCAGTTGCTCGGGCCAGCAGGTGGCGTCCAGCTTCTTCAGGTCGAGCTTGACCTTGTCCAGGTTCCATTCGTACTCGTTGCGCTCGGACAGGCCGGCCACGCTCTGGCCGCGGCACTTGAGGGTTTGAATGACAGCGTCGCCATCGCGGCGCAGGCGCAGGGCGACACGGGCGGCGGACAGCTCACGCTCGGGGGTGTCGAAGTACTGGTTGAGCAGTTCACGGGTCTGCCAGCCGGACTTGTTGCGCTTTTTCAGCAGAGGGTGCTCGCGCAGGGCGGCAAGGGTCTCGCGGCTGGCGCGGAGCTTCAGTTCGGTTTCTTTGTGCATCACAGACTCGAAAGAGGGGGCGTGGTTGGCAGAGAGTCTACAGCAGTCAGCCTTCAACGGTTTATTCCAGACAGCGGATAGTCCTATGATGGGCAACGTTTCCGAGGAGTACGCGCATGCCGTTGCCGACGCTGAAAGACCAGTTTGCCGCCTTGATCGCCGCGCCTTCGGTCAGCTGTACCCAACCTGCGCTGGACCAGTCCAACCGCCAGGTTATCGACCTGCTGGCCGGTTGGCTGGGCGACCTGGGTTTCAAGTGCGATATCCAGCAGGTCAGCCCCGGCAAATTCAACCTGCTGGCCAGCCGTGGCACCGGCCCGGGAGGGCTGGTGCTGGCCGGGCACAGCGATACCGTGCCCTATGACGAACAGTTGTGGGCCAGCGATCCGTTGAAGCTTACCGAGACCGATGGCCGCTGGGTCGGTCTGGGCAGTTGCGACATGAAGGGCTTCTTCGCCCTGGTCATCGAAGCGGTCATCCCGCTGCTGGAGCACGACTTCAAGGAGCCGCTGCTGATCCTTGCCACCTGCGACGAAGAAAGCTCCATGTCCGGCGCCCGTGCCCTGGCCGAGGCCGGCCAGCCACTGGGCCGTGCAGCGATCATCGGTGAGCCTACCGGGCTGCGGCCGATCCGCATGCACAAGGGCATCCTCATGGACCGCATCGACATCCTCGGTCGCAGCGGCCATTCGTCGGACCCAAGCCTGGGCCGCAGCGCCATGGAGGCCATGCATGCGGTCATGGGCGAGCTGATGGGCCTGCGCCAGCAGTGGCAACAAACCTATAGCAACCCCCAATTCACCGTGCCGACCCCGACCATGAACTTCGGCTGCATCCACGGCGGCGACAACCCCAACCGTATCTGCGGCCAGTGCGCCCTGGAGTTCGACCTGCGGCCGCTGCCGGGCATGGATGTGGAGCAACTGCGCGCGGCCATTCGCGAAAAACTGCTGCCGGTTGCAGAGCGCCATGAGGTGCGCATCGACTATGCGCCGCTGTTCCCGGAGGTGCCGCCGTTCGAGCAGGCTGCCGATGTCGAACTGGTTCAGGTCGCGGAGCGCCTGACCGGTCATCGCGCTGAAGCGGTGGCGTTCGGCACCGAAGCACCTTATCTTCAGCAACTGGGCTGCCAGACCATTGTGCTGGGCCCTGGCGACATTGCCTGCGCCCACCAGCCTGGCGAATACCTTGAAATGTCACGAATCGAGCCTACCGTGCGTCTATTGCGTGACCTGATCCGGCACTATTGCCTGCACTAAACGTCAATCGAACTGATTCGTTCCTGCCTAGAGGAGACCGCGCGTGACCGCAAGCCTGTTCCGACGATGATCCTGAACGCCCCCTGCATCGCCGTTCTCCGTCCACTTATCCACAGGCTCTGTCATGCCCGATTACGTCAACTGGCTGCGTCATGCATCCCCCTATATCAATGCCCATCGCGACTGCACCTTCGTGGTCATGCTCCCTGGCGATGGGGTGGAACACCCTAATTTCGGCAACATCGTCCACGACCTGGTGCTGCTGCACAGCCTCGGCGTGCGGCTGGTGCTGGTGCATGGTTCGCGCCCGCAGATCGAAAGCCGGCTGGCCGATCGCGGCCTGACCCCGCACTACCACCGGGGCATGCGTATTACTGATGCGGCTACCCTGGATTGCGTGATCGATGCCGTCGGCGCCCTGCGCCTGGCCATTGAAGCGCGGCTGTCGATGGACATCGCCGCTTCGCCCATGCAGGGCTCGCGCCTGCGCGTGGCGTCCGGCAACCTGGTCACCGCGCGGCCGATCGGTGTGCTCGAAGGCGTGGACTACCACCACACTGGCGAAGTGCGCCGGGTCGACCGCAAGGGCATCAGCCGCCTGCTCGACGAGCGCTCCATCGTGCTGTTGTCGCCCTTGGGCTACTCGCCTACCGGGGAAATCTTCAACCTGGCCTGTGAAGACGTGGCTACCCGCGCGGCCATCGAACTGGGCGCCGACAAATTACTGCTGTTCGGCGCCGAGCCGGGCCTGCTGGACGCCGACGGTAGACTGGTGCGCGAACTGCGCCCGCAGCAGGTTACCCCGCATCTGCAGCGTCTTGGCAGCGACTACCAGGGCGAACTGCTGGATGCTGCGGCCGAGGCCTGCAAAGGCGGTGTGGCGCGCAGCCATATCGTCAGCTATGCCGAGGACGGCGCGCTGCTCACCGAGCTGTTCACCCGTGGAGGTGGCGGTACGCTGGTGTCGCAGGAACAGTTCGAAGTGGTGCGCGAGGCGACTATCGAGGATGTGGGTGGCTTGCTGGAGTTGATCAGCCCGCTGGAAGAGCAGGGCATCCTGGTGCGCCGTTCACGCGAAGTGCTGGAGCGAGAGATCGAGCAGTTCAGCGTGGTCGAGCGCGAGGGCATGATTATCGCCTGTGCGGCGCTGTACCCGATTGCCGATTCCGAGGCCGGGGAGCTGGCTTGCCTGGCGGTGAACCCGGAGTACCGCCATGGCGGGCGTGGGGACGAGCTGCTGGAACGGATCGAGAGCCGGGCACGGCAGATGGGCTTGAGTACTTTGTTCGTGCTGACTACGCGCACGGCGCACTGGTTCCGCGAGCGCGGCTTTGCGCCGAGTGGCGTGGAGCGGCTGCCGGCGGCGCGGGCTTCGCTGTACAACTACCAGCGCAATTCGAAGATTTTCGAGAAGCCCCTGTAAGCCTGGGCCGCCCTCTTCGCGGGCTCGCCCGCTCCCACAGGGTAATTTCGAGGGCTGAATCCTATGGCTTACCTGTGGGAGCGGGCGTGCCCGCGAAGCAGGCGACACCGGTCTCAAACAAAAAACGCCGCCCTTGAGGGGCGGCGTTTTCGTTTACACGGTATGCAGGTACCAGTTGTACTCGAGGTCGGAGATCGAGTGCTCGAACTCTTCCAGCTCGCTTTCCTTGCACGCGACAAAGATGTCGATGTACTTCGGATCGATGTACTTGTTCAGGATCTCGCTGTCGTCCAGCTCGCGCAGGGCATCGCGCAGGTTGTTCGGCAGGCTCTGCTCCAGCTGCTCGTACGAGTTGCCTTCGATCGGCTCGCCCGGCTCGACCTTGTTGGTCAGGCCATGGTGCACGCCCGCCAGCACCGCAGCCATCATCAGGTACGGGTTGGCGTCGGCACCGGCCACGCGGTGCTCAATGCGCACGGCGTCCGCGGAGCCCGTTGGCACGCGCAGCGCCACGGTGCGGTTGTCCAGGCCCCAGCTCGGCGCGTTCGGCACGTAGAACTGCGCGCCAAAGCGGCGGTACGAGTTGACGTTCGGGCAAAGGAATGCCATGGACGCGGGCAGGGTCTCGAGCACACCGCCGACAGCGTGACGTAGCGCGGCGTTCTGCTCGGGATCCTCGCTGGTGAAGATGTTGTTGCCATCTTTGTCCAGCACGGAAATGTGCACGTGCAGGCCGTTGCCTGCCTGGCCCGGGTAGGGCTTGGCCATGAAGGTGGTGTCCATTTCATGGTCGTAGGCGATGTTCTTGATCAACCGCTTGAGCAGTACCGCGTAGTCGCAGGCCTTGAGCGGGTCGGCCACGTGGTGCAGGTTGACTTCGAACTGCGCCGGAGCGCTTTCCTTGACGATGGCGTCGGCCGGGATGCCTTGTTCTTTCGCGCCTTCGAGGATGTCCTGCAGGCAGTCGGCATATTCGTCGAGGTCGTCGATCAGGTACACCTGGGTCGACTGGGGGCGCTTGCCCGAAATTGGCGAGCGGGGTGGCTGCGGCCGGCCGTTCACGTTCTCCTGGTCGATCAGGTAGAACTCCAGTTCGAATGCGGCGCAGATAGTCAGGCCCAGTTCGTCGAACTTGGTCACCACCTGACGCAGCACTTCGCGCGGGTCGGCGAAGAACGGCTCGCCTTCCAGCTCGTGCATGGTCATCAGCAACTGGGCGGTGGGGCGTTTTTGCCACGGCTCGTTACAGAGCGTATCGGGAATGGGATAGCAGATGCGGTCAGCATCGCCGATGTCCAGGCCCAGCCCGGTGCTTTCGACGGTGGAGCCGTTGATGTCCAGGGCGAAGAGGGAAGCAGGCAGGTTGATGCCTTTCTCGTAAACCTTGTGGAGGCTGGTGCGCTCAATGCGCTTGCCACGCACCACACCATTCATATCTGCAATCAGAAGGTCAACGTAGAGAACCTCAGGATGTTCCTTAAGGAACGCGTTCGCTTCGTTAAGCTGAACGGCACGCGGGGGTACCGACATGATGCAACACCTTTGTTGTTAAAAATATCAATCAAGGGGGGCTTGCAAGACCAGTCAATCGAAAAGAGATACTGATGTCAAGCCAACCCCATGATGCCCTGAAATGGCACATCTACGGCAGATTTGCTGCATATCGGGGCAAACCATTATCCGCTATTTCCTGCGTAAAGGGCTATCTCCGGTACGCCGTGTTTTATTTTTTACGGAGGTGTTGTGTAAAAAAATGAACAAGGCTAAGCTCGGTCTCAACCCAGAACACAATAATACGAGGGTCACATGGTCCGCTTGCCGCGACCTGAAAGCACTGCCTGCGCAGTGCCATCGGGTACTTCCGTCGTTTTTGCAGGCTTCGTCAATGGCGTGGTCGCCCTGGCCGCAATAATTGACGTTTCGCGTTCCCGGACCGGTCCTCGCAGCGGCTTGCCGCCCTTCGCTTCGTCTTCCTGCCTTTTGAACTCATTACGGACACAGCTGATTTCAGTGTATCCACTGTGGCTCTGCGCGTGGGTTTTTGCTTTAGCAATCTACTCCATCCAGAATCAAGTCGTGGACCACCTTACCTCCTGAGGTATTTATGAGTAACAACCTCGACCAGCTCACCGATTGGTTGAAAGAGCACAAGATCACCGAAGTCGAATGCATGATCAGCGACCTGACCGGCATCACGCGCGGCAAGATTTCGCCAACCAACAAATTCATCGCCGAGAAAGGCATGCGGCTGCCCGAGAGCGTACTGCTGCAGACCGTGACCGGTGACTACGTCGACGACGACATCTATTACGAACTGCTCGACCCGGCAGACATCGACATGATCTGCCGCCCTGACGAGAACGCCGTGTTCCTCGTGCCGTGGGCCATCGAGCCGACCGCGCAGGTCATTCATGACACCTACGACAAGAAGGGCAACCCGGTCGAACTGTCGCCGCGCAACGTGCTGAAAAAAGTGCTCAAGCTTTACGCCGACAAGGGCTGGCAGCCGATCGTCGCCCCCGAGATGGAGTTCTATCTGACCAAGCGCAGCGAGGACCCGGACTTTCCGCTGCAGCCCCCGGTTGGCCGTTCCGGTCGCCCGGAAACCGGCCGTCAGTCGTTCTCGATCGAAGCGGCCAACGAATTCGACCCGCTGTTCGAAGACGTCTACGACTGGTGCGAGCTGCAGCAACTGGACCTCGACACGCTGATCCACGAAGACGGCACGGCGCAGATGGAAATCAACTTCCGTCACGGCGACGCCTTGCACCTGGCCGACCAGATCCTGGTGTTCAAGCGCACCATGCGCGAAGCGGCGCTCAAGCACAACGTGGCCGCCACTTTCATGGCCAAACCGATGACCGGCGAGCCAGGCAGTGCCATGCACCTTCACCAGAGCGTGGTCGACGTGGCGACCGGCAAGAACATCTTCAGCAATGAAGACGGCAGCATGAGCGAGCTGTTCCTCAACCACATTGGCGGCCTGCAGAAGTTCATCCCCGAGGCGCTGCCGCTGTTCGCGCCTAACGTCAACTCGTTCCGCCGTTTCCTGCCCGACACCTCGGCGCCGGTGAACGTGGAGTGGGGCGAAGAAAACCGCACCGTCGGCCTGCGCGTACCGGATGCCGGCCCGCAAAGCCGGCGCGTCGAGAACCGCCTGCCGGGCGCCGACGCCAACCCTTACCTGGCCATCGCCGCCAGCCTGCTGTGTGGCTACATCGGCATGGTCGAAGGTATCGAGGCCAGCGCGCCAGTGCAGGGGCGTGGTTACGAACGCCGCAACCTGCGCCTGCCCCTGACCATCGAAGACGCCCTGGAACGCATGGAAAACAGCCGTGCGCTGGTGCAGTACCTGGGCAAGAAATTCATTACCGGATATGTCGCCACCAAGCGCGCCGAGCACGAAAACTTCAAGCGCGTCATCAGTTCCTGGGAGCGTGAGTTCCTGCTGTTCGCTGTCTGATCAACCCTGGTGCCGCAGGAGCGCGGCGGTCCAATAACGGAGAAGCACATGAGCGTCAACAACCCGCAAACCCGTGAATGGCAAGCCCTGAGCGGGGAGCATCACCTCGCACCCTTCAGTGACTACAAGCAACTGAAGGAGAAGGGGCCGCGCATCATCACCAAGGCCCAGGGTGTGCATTTGTGGGATAGCGAGGGGCACAAGATCCTCGACGGCATGGCCGGTCTATGGTGCGTGGCGGTCGGCTACGGCCGTGAAGAGCTGGTGCAGGCGGCAGAAAAACAGATGCGCGAGCTGCCGTACTACAACCTGTTCTTCCAGACCGCTCACCCGCCGGCGCTCGAGCTGGCCAAGGCGATCACCGATGTGGCGCCGAAAGGTATGACCCATGTGTTCTTCACCGGCTCCGGCTCCGAAGGCAACGACACAGTGCTGCGCATGGTGCGTCACTACTGGGCGCTGAAGGGCAAACCGCACAAGCAGACCATCATCGGTCGTATCAACGGTTACCACGGCTCCACCTTCGCCGGTGCTTGCCTGGGTGGCATGAGCGGCATGCACGAGCAGGGTGGCTTGCCGATCCCGGGTATCGTTCACATCCCTCAGCCTTACTGGTTCGGCGAGGGCGGCGACATGACCCCTGACGAATTCGGTGTCTGGGCTGCCGAGCAGTTGGAGAAGAAGATCCTCGAAGTCGGCGAAGACAACGTCGCTGCCTTCATCGCCGAGCCGATCCAGGGCGCAGGTGGCGTGATCATCCCGCCGGAAACCTACTGGCCGAAGGTGAAGGAGATCCTCGCCAAATACGACATCCTGTTCGTCGCCGACGAGGTGATCTGCGGCTTCGGCCGTACCGGCGAGTGGTTCGGTTCGGACTATTACGACCTCAAGCCCGACCTGATGACCATCGCGAAAGGCCTGACCTCTGGTTACATCCCCATGGGCGGTGTGATCGTGCGTGACACCGTGGCCAAGGTGATCAGCGAAGGCGGCGACTTCAACCACGGTTTCACCTACTCCGGCCACCCGGTGGCGGCCGCGGTGGGCCTGGAAAACCTGCGCATCCTGCGTGACGAGAAAATTGTCGAGAAGGCGCGCACAGATGCGGCACCGTATTTGCAAAAGCGTTTGCGCGAGCTGCAGGACCATCCTCTGGTGGGTGAAGTGCGCGGCCTGGGCATGCTGGGTGCGATCGAGCTGGTCAAGGACAAGGCCACCCGCAGCCGTTACGAGGGCAAGGGCGTGGGCATGATCTGTCGCACCTTCTGCTTCGAGAACGGCCTGATCATGCGTGCGGTGGGTGACACCATGATCATCGCGCCGCCGCTGGTAATCAGCCATGCGGAGATCGACGAACTGGTGGAAAAGGCACGCAAGTGCCTGGATCTTACCCTTGAGGCGATTCGATAAGCGTTTGCTAGGCTAGCGTTGTGACATTAAGCCGTTACATGGCCCTGCTTTCCTTGATACAGGGCCTTGTAACTTGCCAGACTAGCGGCTGTTTCAGTCGCCGCACGCTCTGCACCGTGGGTTCTGGCTGCTGGACAGTTGCTAAATAAAAATTCTGGAGCATTACGCATGAATAAAATGGGCAAAACGTTGCTGGCCGCCGCCCTGATGGGCGCCATGGCCTCCGCTGTTCAGGCTGAAGACAAAGTGTTGAACGTCTATAACTGGTCGGACTACATCGCTCCGGACACCATCGCCAAGTTCGAGAAGCAGACGGGTATCAAGGTCAAGTACGACGTCTTCGACAGCAACGAAACCCTGGAAGCCAAGCTGCTGGCAGGCAAGTCGGGCTATGACATCGTCGTGCCGTCGAACAACTTCCTGGCCAAGCAGATCAAGGCGGGTGTGTACGAGGAACTGGACCGTTCGAAACTGCCGAACTGGAAAAACCTCGACCCCGACCTGCTCAAGGCCGTTGGCGATGCCAGCGACAAGGGCAACAAGCATGCCTTCCCTTATATGTGGGGCTCGATCGGCATCGGCTACAACCCGGAGAAGGTCAAGGCTGCGCTGGGCGTGGACAAGATCGACTCGTGGGACGTGGTGTTCAAGCCTGAGAACATCGCCAAGCTCAAGAGCTGCGGCGTGAGCTTCCTCGACGCCCCGACCGAAATGCTCCCGGCTGCGCTGCACTACCTCGGCAAGCCGACCGACAGCACCAAGAAAGAAGACCTGAAGGCCGCCGAGGACCTGTTCCTCAAGATCCGTCCTTCGATCACCTACTTCCACTCGTCCAAGTACATTGGCGATATGGCCAACGGCAACATCTGTGTAGCCGTCGGTTACTCGGGTGACCTGGAGCAATCCAAGGCCCGTGCCCATGAAGCGGGCGACAAGGTCAAAGTGGACTACGTCATTCCGAAGGAAGGTGCCGGTACCTTCTACGACATGGTCGCCATCCCGAAAGATGCCGAGCATAAAGACGCTGCCTACCAGTTCATGAACTTCCTGATGCAGCCGGAAATCATGGCTGAAATCACCAACGCCGTGCGCTTCCCGAACGGTAACGCTGCTGCTACCCAGTTCGTGGACAAAGACATCACCAGCGACCCGAGCATCTACCCGCCTGCCGAAGTGAAGAAGCAGCTGTACGCGATCGCTGCGCCTGACGCTTCTGTGCAGCGAGTGATCACCCGCAGCTGGACGAAGATCAAGTCGGGCAAGTAAGTCCGATGCGACAGCTCTGGGCCGGTTTTTTCGGCCCAGAGCCATTGAAAGGTAATTGATGATTGCGGCATCGAAGCTGCGAAGTTAAGTTGCGCGCCGGTTTTGCGTGTGCGGCAGCATTGTCGCTACCCAGGCACTGATTGTGAGGACCCCCACTTGTCTATTTCTGTATTCCGCAAGGCCTTGATGGCCGGCGCGGGCCTGACGCTGGCATGCAGCGTCCAAGCGGCGCCGACGGTGCACTTCTATAACTGGTCCGACTACATCGGCCCGACCACACTCGCGGACTTCGAGAGCGCCACGGGCATCAAGTCTGTGCAAGACGTGTTCGACTCCAACGAAACCCTGGAAGGCAAGCTGCTGGCCGGTAACACCGGTTATGACGTGGTGGTGCCGTCCAACCATTTCCTCGGCAAGCAGATCAAGGCGGGCGCGTTCCAGAAGCTCGACAAGCACCTGCTGCCCAATTATTCCAACCTCGACCCGGCATTGATGAAGCGCCTGGAAAAGAACGACCCGGGTAACCAGTACGCGGTGCCTTATCTGTGGGGCACCAACGGCATCGGTTACAACGTCGACAAGGTCAAGGCTGCGCTGGGCGTGGATACCATCGACTCCTGGGCCGTGCTGTTCGAGCCCGAAAACATGAAGAAGCTCTCCAAGTGCGGTGTGGCCTTCCTCGACTCGGCGGACGAAATGCTGCCAGCGGTGCTCAACTACATGGGCCTCAACCCGAACAGCACCGACCCCAAGGATTACGCCAAGGCCGAGCAGAAGCTGCTGGCGGTGCGCCCGTACGTGACCTACTTCCACTCGTCCAAGTACATCACCGACCTGGCCAACGGCGACATCTGCGTCGCGGCAGGTTTCTCGGGTGATGTGTTCCAGGCCAAGGCCCGCGCCGAAGAAGCGAAGAAGGGCGTGAACCTGGCCTACGCCATTCCCAAGGAAGGCGGCAACCTCTGGTTCGACGTGCTGGCGATCCCCAAGGACGCCAAGAACGTCAAAGAGGCGCATGCCTTCATCAACTATTTGCTGAAACCTGAGGTTATCGCCCAGGTCAGTGATTACGTCGGTTACGCCAACCCGAACCCCAAGGCTGGCGACCTGATGGACCAGGCCGTGAGGACTGACGCTGCGGTTTACCCACCGCAGGAAGTGCTGAACAAGATGTTCGTGAACTCAGAGTTGCCACCCAAGGTGCAACGGCTGATGACCCGTAGCTGGACCAAGGTCAAGTCGGGCAAGTAAAAAATCCAGACCCGCGGCGGCCTCTGCAGGTCTGGCCGCGCGGGCACAAAAATCTTGTTGGGAGTTTCACTCATGGCAGTTGCCTCCGGTGCCTATAAAAAAGCCCTCGAGGGTGACCAGCAACCCAAGCAGGTGCTGGTCAAGATCGACCGGGTCACGAAAAAGTTCGACGAAACGGTAGCCGTGGACGATGTGTCCCTGGAAATTCGCAAGGGTGAGATCTTCGCCTTGCTGGGTGGCTCCGGTTCCGGCAAGTCTACCTTGCTGCGCATGCTGGCCGGCTTCGAGCGCCCATCCGAAGGGCGGATCTTCCTCGATGGCGTCGACATCACCGACATGCCGCCCTACGAGCGGCCGATCAACATGATGTTCCAGTCCTACGCGCTGTTCCCGCACATGACCGTGGCACAGAACATCGCCTTCGGCCTGCAGCAGGACAAGCTGCCCAAGGCCGAGATCGATGCGCGCGTGGCCGAGATGCTCAAGCTGGTGCACATGACCCAGTACGCCAAGCGCAAGCCGCACCAGTTGTCGGGCGGTCAGCGTCAGCGTGTGGCGTTGGCCCGCTCGCTGGCCAAGCGCCCCAAGCTGCTGCTGCTCGACGAGCCAATGGGGGCACTGGACAAGAAACTGCGTTCGCAGATGCAGTTGGAGCTGGTCGAGATCATCGAGCGCGTGGGTGTGACCTGCGTGATGGTGACCCACGACCAGGAAGAGGCCATGACCATGGCCCAGCGCATCGCCATCATGCACCTGGGCTGGATCGCCCAGATCGGCTCGCCAGTGGACATCTACGAGACACCTACCAGCCGCCTGGTGTGCGAGTTCATCGGTAACGTCAACCTGTTCGAAGGTGACGTGGTCGATGACGCCGAAGGCTACGCGATCATTGCCAGCCCGGAACTGGAGCGCAAGATCTACGTGGGCCACGGCATCACCACTTCGGTTGAAGACAAGCACATCACCTACGCCCTGCGCCCGGAGAAACTGCTGGTAACCACCAAGCAGCCCGAGTTCGAGCACAACTGGTCGCGCGGCAAGGTGCACGATATCGCCTACCTGGGTGGCCACTCTGTGTTCTATGTGGAACTGCCGAGCGGCAAGGTCGTCCAGTCGTTCGTCGCCAACGCCGAGCGCCAGGGTGCCCGTCCTACCTGGGGCGATGAAGTGTACGTATGGTGGGAAGACGACAGCGGCGTGGTACTGCGGTCATGAAACTGCGCAAGCTCAAGCGAGCCTTCCAGCGTCTGGTCCCGGAGGGGCGGCATCTGGTGATCGGCGTGCCGTTCATCTGGCTGTTCCTGTTCTTCATGCTGCCGTTCTTCATCGTCCTGAAGATCAGTTTTGCCGAAGCTGATGTGGCAATTCCGCCGTATACCGAGATCTACACCTACGTCGAAGACAAGGTCCAACTGGTCCTCAACCTGGCCAACTACGGGCTGTTGACCGAGGATGATCTGTACCTTGCGGCCTACCTGGGTTCGTTGAAGATGGCCTTCTTCAGCACCCTGCTGTGCCTGCTGATCGGCTTCCCGATGGCCTACTCCATTGCCAATGCCAAGAAGGAGACCCAGACGGTCCTGCTGTTGCTGATCATGATGCCCACCTGGACCGCGATCCTGATCCGCGTCTATGCCTGGATGGGTATCCTCAGCAACAACGGCTTGCTCAACGGTTTCCTGCTGTGGACCGGGTTGATCGACCAGCCGTTGCAGATCCTCAACACCAACCTGGCGGTATACATCGGCGTGGTCTATTCGTACCTGCCGTTCATGATCCTGCCGCTGTTCGCCAACCTGGTGAAGCATGACCCGAGCCTGCTCGAAGCTGCATCCGACCTGGGTTCGAGCACCTTCAACAGCTTCTGGAAGATCACGGTACCGCTGTCGAAAAACGGCATCATCGCCGGCTGCATGCTGGTGTTCATTCCGGTGGTGGGCGAGTTCGTGATCCCGGAACTGCTGGGCGGTCCGGAAACCCTGATGATCGGTAAAGTGCTGTGGCAGGAGTTCTTCAACAACCGTGACTGGCCGGTGGCATCTGCCCTGGCGGTGGTAATGCTGGCGATCCTGATCGTGCCGATCCTGCTGTTCAACCGTAGCCAGGCCAAAGAGATGGAGGGCCGCGCATGAAACGCTTCAGTTTCTCCAAGCTGATGCTGGTGCTCGGCTTGCTGTTCATCTACCTGCCGATGCTGATCCTGGTGATCTACTCGTTCAACGCCTCCAAGCTGGTGACGGTGTGGGGGGGCTGGTCGATCAAGTGGTACGTCGGCCTGCTCGACAACACCCAGCTGATGGGTTCGGTGATGCGCTCGCTGGAAATCGCCTGCTACACGGCGGTGGCAGCGGTGGCACTAGGTACCCTGGCAGCCTTCGTACTGACCCGTGTCACCCGCTTCAAGGGCCGCACGCTGTTCGGTGGCCTGGTCACTGCGCCGCTGGTAATGCCCGAAGTGATCACCGGTCTGTCGCTGTTGCTGCTGTTCGTGGCCATGGCGCAGTCGATCGGCTGGCCCCAGGAGCGTGGGGTCGTCACCATCTGGATTGCCCACACTACGTTCTGTGCGGCGTACGTCGCGGTGGTGGTGTCGGCTCGCCTGCGTGAGCTGGACCTGTCGATCGAGGAAGCGGCGATGGACCTGGGTGCCAAGCCGTGGAAGGTGTTCTTCCTGATCACCATCCCGATGATCGCGCCGTCGCTGGCGGCGGGCGGCATGATGTCGTTCGCCCTGTCGCTGGACGATCTGGTACTGGCCAGCTTCGTCTCCGGGCCTGGCTCGACCACCTTGCCGATGGAAGTGTTCTCGGCGGTGCGCCTGGGCGTGAAACCGGAGATCAACGCCGTGGCCAGCCTGATCTTGCTGTCGGTCTCGTTGGTGACCTTCTTCGTCTGGTACTTCAGCCGCCAGGCCGAAGAGCGTCGTCGCAAGGCGATTCAGCAGGCGATCGAAGAGGGTGCTGCGGCCAACGCTTCGCAGCCGCAGGTCAAGCGCTCGGCGCAGGTGGCTGCGTCGGCCTGACCCGGCCCTTTCGCGGGCACGCCCGCTCCCACAGGGACCTCACAGCCTTCAGGGTTGTGCTGACCCCTGTGGGGTAGGGGTATCAGAGTTTTCAAGGTTGTGGTGAGCCCTGTGGGAGCGGGCATGCCCGCGAAGGCTCCAGCACTGATTCAAAGCCATACCGCATCCCAATGTGGATAGTCCCTGATACTTCTGACCAATCCAGCTCTCAAGGGATTGGCAACAATGTACCGGGCGACATGAACCACACGCTCTTCCCGCCGCAGCGCATGGTCCTGGTAACCCGGTTGCCATATCGGCTTGTGCCCGACACCGGCCTTGCGCAAGGCAATCGCTGTGCGTGATTTGAACTTGCGCATCAGCGTTCCTAATGTCACTTCTTTCAGCTCAATCAGCCAATGAAGATGGTCCGGCATCACTACCCAGGCCAACGATTGGCAATCCTGAATGTCATTGGAGACCCGAAGGTGTTTGACCACTAGACGGGCGTGGTGGAAGTTCTTGAACAGTGGTTTGCGTTGATGCGTGATGGTGGTCAGCATGTAGAGCCTGCCAGGCTCGGAGAAGCGCCCACGGCGCAGTCGGTGGGATTCGGCTAACGGCATATTGATCTTCCTTGAAGTTGAACCTCCCTGTGAAAGGTAGCGGTTGGAGCGGGGGTGGCAGATGACTGATGGTTTCTGGATATGGCAGACACTGATACATGGCTGTGGGGCCTCTTCGCGGGCACGCCCGCTCCCACAGATACCGCGCAAGTCTCAAATAGAGTGCTCTCTCTGTGGGAGCGGGCGTGCCCGCGAAGAGGCCCCCACAGGCACCAGAAATGCCAGCATGGCCACCGCCAGTGATGTTTATCGAACCCTGAACTACGCTCACAGTCGCATCCCACAAATCATTTGTGCGCAAGCAAGGAGCCAGCATGGCGTTGATGCCTCCGCTGTCGGTCGTCTGTCTGGGGTTGTTGTACATGCTCACCGGCTGTAGCAAGGAAGAGGTCCCCGAGACGCTGCCTCGGGTGGGTGTGCAGCAGGTACAACCCACCGATTTCGCTGCCAGGGTCACCCTGACCGGCGACGTACAGGCGCGGGTGCAGACCGATTTGTCATTCCGCGTCGGCGGCAAGATCATTTCGCGTAGCGTCGACGTGGGCGATCACGTGAAGGCCAACCAGGTGCTGGCCCGGCTCGACCCGAAAGACCTGCAGAACAATGTCGACTCGGCCAAGGCCGAAGTGTTCGCCGCGCAGGCGCGGGTCACCCAGACCAGCGCAGCCTTCGTGCGCCAGCAAAAACTGCTGCCCAAGGGCTACACCAGCCAGAGCGAATACGATGCTGCCGAGGCCGCGCTGCGCAGCAACCAGAGCGCGCTCAAGGCCGCCCAGGCGCAACTGGCCAATGCCAACGAGCAACTCAGCTACACCGCACTGGTCTCCGAGGCTGCCGGGGTAATCACCGAGCGCCAGGCCGAGGTTGGCCAGGTGGTGCAGGCGACCATGCCGATCTTCAGCCTGGCCGTCGATGGCGACCGCGATGCGGTGTTCAACGTTTATGAATCCTTGTTGGTGGCACCGCCCAGCGATGCCGGGGTAGTCGTGAGCCTGCTGGACGATCCCAAGGTCCAGGCCCGTGGCTTCGTGCGAGAAATCACCCCCACCGTGTCCGCGCAAAGCGGCACCGTGCAGGTCAAGGTGGGGCTCAAGGACGTGCCGCCCGGGATGCAGTTGGGGGCACCGGTTACTGCCACCACCAATGCCCAGGGCCGGCCCAGCGTCGAGCTGCCTTGGTCGGCGCTGACCAAGGCCCTGCATGAGCCTGCCGTGTGGGTGGTGGGCGAGGGCGACAAGGTGGAACTGCGCAAAGTCGAGATCCGCCGTTACCTCACCGGCAAGATCGTGATCGCCAGCGGCCTGAAAGGCGGTGAGACCGTGGTGGTCAACGGTGGCCAGTTGCTGCACCCCGGCATGCAGGTGCAGAAAGTCGACGCCAAGGCCCCAGGGGGTGAGCTATGAAGCGTCTGCTGCTGATGCTGTCGGCCGGTGTGCTGCTGGTTGGTTGCAGTAGCGAAGAAGAGGCTCCAGAGGCGATCCGGCCAGTGCTGTCGGTCAAGGTGGAACCTCAGGTGCAGTCGCAGCTGGGCCGCTTCGCCGGCAGTATCCAGGCGCGCTTCGAAAGCACTTTGGGCTTCCGGGTTTCCGGGCGTATTGCCCGGCGCTGGCTGGACGTCGGGGCCCAGGTGAAACCGGGCGACACCTTGGCCACCCTGGACCCGACCGACCAGCAAAACCAGCTGCGCGCTGCCGAAGGCGATCTGGCCAAGGTGCAGGCACAGTGGATCAACGCCCAGGCCGATGCCCGTCGCCAGCAGCAGTTGTATGACCGTGGGGTTGGCGCCCAGGCACAGCTGGATATCGCCCAGACCAACCTGAAAACCACCAGCGCAGCGTTGGAACAGGCCCGCTCCGCCGTCAGCCAGGCCCGTGACCAGCTCGACTACAGCACCCTGCGTTCCGATCACGCTGCCGTGATTACCGCGTGGCAGGCCGAAGCCGGGCAAACTGTAACCGCTGGTCAAGCCGTGGTGACCCTGGCCCGGCCGGACGTGAAGGAAGCGGTCATCGACCTGCCGATCGATCTGGCCGAGCAGTTGAGCAAAGACCTGACCTTCACTGTTGCCTCGCAACTGGACCCGACCATCAACACCACAGCGAGCCTGCGCGAACTGGAGCCTCAGGCTGATGCCACCACCCGTACCCGCCGTGCTCGCCTGACCCTGGCCAGCACACCGGCGGCCTTCCACCTCGGCACCTCCATCAGTGTGACCCTTAGCTCGGAAGTGTCCCCGCGCAGCGAACTGCCCTTGAGTGCCTTGCTTGAGCGTGACGGCAAGACCCAGGTGTGGGTGATCGATACGCAGCACAAGACCGTGGCCACCCGTGACGTGGCGCTGATCGACCGCACCGCTGACAGCATCGTACTGAGCTCCGGCGTGCAGCCCGGTGAACGCGTGGTCACCGCCGGCGTCAACAGCCTCAAGCCTGGCCAGAAGGTCACCTTCGACGAGGATGCGCAATGAAAGGAAGCTTCAACCTGTCCGACTGGGCACTCAAGCATCAATCGTTCGTCTGGTACCTGATGTTCGTTAGCCTGTTGATGGGGATTTTTTCCTACTTCAACCTGGGCCGCGAGGAAGACCCGTCGTTCACCATCAAGACCATGGTCATCCAGACCCGCTGGCCCGGTGCGACCCAGGACGAAACCCTGTACCAGGTTACCGACCGCATCGAGAAGAAGCTCGAAGAACTCGACTCGCTCGACTACACCAAAAGCTACACCCGCCCCGGCGAGTCCACGGTCTACGTGTACCTTCGCGATACCACCAAGGCCAAGGACATTCCGGATATCTGGTACCAGGTGCGCAAGAAGATCCAGGACATTCGTGGCGAATTTCCCGCCGGTATTCAGGGGCCGGGCTTCAACGACGAATTCGGTGATGTATTCGGCTCGATCTATGCCTTTACCGCTGACGGCCTGACCCTGCGCCAACTGCGGGACTACGTGGAACAGGCACGGGCCGAGGTCCGCGATGTACCCAACATCGGCAAGATCGAGCTGGTCGGCACCCAGGACGAAGTGCTGTACCTGAACTTCTCCACCCGCAAGCTGGCAGCCTTGGGTATTGATCAGCGCCAGGTGATGCAGGCACTTCAAGCGCAGAATGCGGTGACGCCGGCCGGCATGATCGAGGCCGGCCCGGAGCGCATCTCGGTGCGTACGTCCGGGCAGTTTGCCTCGGAAAAAGACCTGCAAACCGTCAATTTGAGGATCAACGACCGCTTCTTCCGCCTGGCCGATATCGCCGACATCGAGCGCGGCTACGTCGACCCGCCTTCGCCAATGTTCCGTTACAACGGCCAGACAGCCATTGGCCTCGCCATCGGCATGAAGGCCGGCGGTAACATCCAAGTGTTCGGTGCGGCGTTGAAAAAGCGCATGGACCAGGTGGTCCAGGACCTGCCGGTGGGTGTCGGGGTACACACCGTTTCTGACCAGGCCGTGGTGGTCAAGCAGGCGGTCGGCGGCTTCACCAGCGCGCTATTCGAGGCGGTGGTGATCGTGCTGGCCGTGAGTTTTGTCAGTCTTGGCGTGCGCGCCGGGCTGGTGGTGGCCTGCTCGATCCCGCTGGTGCTGGCCATGGTGTTCGTGTTCATGGAGTACAGCGGCATCACCATGCAGCGGATTTCGCTGGGCGCGCTGATCATTGCGCTTGGCCTGCTGGTGGACGATGCGATGATTACCGTGGAGGTGATGGTCACGCGGCTGGAGATGGGCGAAAGCAAGGAGCAGGCGGCGACGTTCGCCTACACCTCCACAGCCTTCCCCATGCTTACCGGCACCTTGGTGACCGTGGCCGGGTTCGTGCCTATCGGCCTCAACGCCAGCTCTGCGGGTGAATACACCTTTACCCTGTTCGCGGTGATCGCCGTGGCCCTGATCGTGTCGTGGGTGGTGGCGGTTTTCTTCGCGCCGGTGCTTGGGGTGCATATTCTCAAAAGCGACAAGCTCAAGGCCCACGAGGCTGAGCCTGGCCGGGTCGGGCGGGCATTTGAAGGCGGGTTGCTGTGGTGCATGCGCAACCGCTGGTTGACCATCATCGGCACCGTGGTGCTGTTCGCCCTGTCGATCTTCTGCATGCGTTTTGTGCAGAACCAGTTTTTCCCGTCCTCGGACCGCCCGGAAATTCTCGTCGACCTCAACCTGCCGCAGAACGCTTCGATCGAGGAGACGCGCAAGGTGGTCGACCGCTTCGAGGCGCGGATCAAGGACGACCCGGACCTGGTGCACTGGAGTACCTACATTGGCCAAGGCGCGATCCGCTTCTACCTGCCCCTCGACCAGCAGTTGCAGAACCCGTACTACGCGCAGCTGGTGATTGTCAGCAAGGGCTTCGAAGAGCGTCAGGCCTTGATGGACCGCCTGCAGAAGATCCTGCATGAAGAATTCGTCGGCGTCGGCACCAACGTGCAATCGCTGGAGATGGGCCCGCCAGTGGGCCGGCCGATCCAGTACCGGGTCAGCGGTGCCGACATCGACCAAGTACGCAAACACGCCATCGAGCTGGCCACCTTGCTCGACCAGAACGAGCACATCGGCGAGATGATCTACGACTGGAACGAGCCGGGTAAGGTGCTGCGCGTGGAAATTGCCCAGGACAAGGCACGCCAGCTGGGGCTGTCGTCCGAAGATGTTGCCAATGTGATGAACAGCATCGTCAGTGGCGTGCAGATCACCCAGGTCAACGACAACATCTACCTGGTCGATGTGGTCGCCCGCGCCGAAGACAGCGAGCGTGGCTCGCCTGATACTCTGCAGAACCTGCAAATTCTTACCCCTAACGGCACCTCGATCCCACTGCTGTCGTTCGCCACCGTGCGCTACGAGCTGGAGCAGCCACTGGTATGGCGACGCGACCGCAAGCCAACCATCACCATCAAGGCCTCGGTCAACGGCGACATCCAGCCCACCGACCTGGTGGCCCAGTTGAAGCCGAAAATTGACGAGTTCGCCAGCAAGCTGCCGGTCGGTTACGAAGTGGCCACGGGTGGTACGGTTGAAGAAAGCAGCAAGGCCCAGGGGCCGATCGCCAAGGTCATCCCACTGATGCTGTTCCTGATGGCGACCTTCCTGATGATCCAGTTGCACAGCGTGCAGAAGCTGTTCCTGGTGGTCAGCGTGGCGCCGCTGGGCCTGATTGGTGTAGTGCTGGCGTTGGTGCCCACGGGGACGCCGATGGGCTTCGTGGCGATCCTCGGCATCCTTGCGCTGGCGGGCATCATCATTCGTAACTCGGTGATTCTGGTGACCCAGATAGACGAGTTCGAAGCCCACGGCCTGTCGCCGTGGGATGCGGTGGTGGAGGCCACCAACCACCGGCGCCGGCCGATCCTGCTGACGGCGGCGGCGGCGAGCCTGGGCATGATCCCGATTGCCCGCGAGGTTTTCTGGGGCCCCATGGCCTACGCCATGATTGGCGGGATCATCGTGGCGACCTTGCTGACGCTGCTGTTCCTGCCGGCGCTGTACGTGGCCTGGTACAAGATTCGCGAGCCGCAGAAACACTCCTGAAGGCCCATATGGCCCCCTGTAGGAGCGGGTTTACCCGCGAATGCGATGGTGCATCCACCACCGTATTCGCGGGTAAACCCGCTCCTACAAGGGGCGTGTGCTTTAAAAAGGTTATATAAAAATTCTTAAACAGTATTTTTAAGAATAACTGCGCCTCACTACTATTGCCCTCAAGCCAGGCGCAACCCCCCTTCAAACCTCTGCCCGGCGCCCTCACTCCAAGGAGAACGAGCATGAGTGCATCTCTGCGCAGCATCGACGGCCAGGACGAAGCCACCCTCTTGCGTGAAATTCAGAGCGCCTTGCGCGGCCTGCGTTTCGGTGCGGTGGAGATCACCGTGCACAACGCTCAGGTCGTGCAGATCGAGCGCAAGGAGAAGTTCCGCCTGCAACAGCCCGGCAACAAGCCCGGCTGATCTGCGGCGCAACATCCAAAACTGGAAAAATGCCATTCGGGAGCTTCACCATGTCCATCCGCCGTTATGCGCTCGCCGCCCTGGCCAGTGCTGTTTTTGCCGGTTCCGCCATCGCCAAGGACTACGAACTGCTCAACGTGTCCTACGATCCGACCCGTGAGCTTTACCAGCAGTACAACGCCGAGTTCATCAAACACTGGCAACAGGCCCACCCGGGTGACAAGGTGAAAATCCAGCAATCCCATGGGGGGTCGGGCAAGCAGGCCCGTGCGGTGATCGACGGCCTGCGCGCCGACGTGGTGACCCTGGCCCTGGCCGGTGACATCGACGAAGTGGCCAAGCTTGGCAAGACCCTGCCCGAGAACTGGCAGACCCGCCTGCCTGACGCCAGCACCCCGTACACCTCGACCATCGTGTTCCTGGTGCGCAAGGGCAACCCGAAAGGCATCAAGGACTGGGGCGACCTGATCAAGAAGGATGTGTCGGTCATCACCCCGAACCCGAAAACCTCTGGCGGTGCGCGCTGGAACTTCCTCGCGGCGTGGGCCTACGGCCTGAAGGCCGGCGGTAGCGAAGAGAAGGCCAAGGCGTATGTGCAGGAGCTGTTCAAGCATGTACCGGTGCTGGATACCGGCGCCCGTGGTTCGACCATCACCTTCGTCAACAATGGCCAGGGCGACGTGTTGCTGGCCTGGGAAAACGAGGCCTTCCTGGCCCTGAAGGAAGACGGTGGTGCCGATAAGTTCGACATTGTCGTGCCGTCGCTGTCGATCCTGGCCGAGCCGCCAGTGGCCGTGGTCGACAAGAACGCCGAGCGCAAGGGCAATACCGAGATTGCCAGCGAATACCTCAAGCACCTGTACAGCCCGGCCGGGCAGAAGATTGCCGCCGAGAACTTCTACCGCCCGCGTGACGAGAAAGTCGCTGCGGAGTTCGGCAAGCAGTTCCCGAAACTGGACCTGGTGACCATCGACAAGGACTTTGGTGGGTGGAAGGCTGCACAACCGAAATTCTTCAATGATGGCGGTGTGTTCGACCAGATCTATCAGGCACAGTAAGGGCCAAAGGGAAGCGGGGCCGCGTTGCGGGCCATTCGCGGCACAGGGTCGACTCCACAAGGAACCATGATCCCCTGTGGGAGCGGCCTTGTGTCGCGAATGGGCTGCCAAGCAGCCCCAGGATTCAAAAGCTTGCACCGGCCCGGGATTGTTTCCGGGCTGAGTGCGTTCAACCAGGGATATTTATGTCGCGTCGT
This sequence comes from Pseudomonas sp. zjy_15, assembly GCF_043101865.1. Lineage (NCBI taxonomy): Bacteria > Pseudomonadati > Pseudomonadota > Gammaproteobacteria > Pseudomonadales > Pseudomonadaceae > Pseudomonas > Pseudomonas sp. zjy_15. Next base: position 9,081 of record NZ_JBICII010000100.1, on the reverse strand, counting down.
ATCTCCCCCGTCATACCCGGCTTCGGGCTGACGCTGGGCTACACCTTGGTGTACCTCAGCCTGATCGTGCTGATACCGTTGGCGGCCATGTTCATTCATGCCTCGCAGCTGACCTTCGAGCAGTTCTGGAACATCATCAGTGCGCCGCGGGTGATCGCCGCGCTCAAGCTGAGTTTCGGCACCGCCCTGTTCGCCGCCATCATCAACGGTGTGATCGGTACCCTGCTGGCCTGGGTGCTGGTGCGCTACACCTTCCCCGGACGCAAGATCATCGATGCCATGATCGACCTGCCGTTCGCCTTGCCCACCGCGGTTGCCGGTATCGCCCTGACGGCCCTGTACGCGCCGCAGGGCTGGGTCGGCCAGTTCGCCACCGACCTGGGCTTCAAGATCGCCTACACCCCGCTGGGCATCACCCTGGCACTGACCTTCGTGACCTTGCCGTTCGTGGTGCGCACGGTGCAGCCGGTACTGGCTGACATCCCGCGTGAAGTGGAAGAGGCTGCAGCCTGCCTGGGGGCCAAACCACTGCAGGTGTTCCGCCACATCCTGGCACCGGCCCTGCTGCCGGCATGGCTCACCGGCTTCGCCCTGGCCTTCGCCCGTGGCGTAGGCGAGTACGGTTCGGTGATCTTCATTGCCGGCAACATGCCGATGAAGACCGAGATCCTGCCGCTGCTGATCATGGTCAAGCTCGACCAGTACGACTACACCGGCGCGACCGCCATCGGCGTGCTGATGCTGGTGGTTTCCTTCATCCTGCTGCTGCTGATCAACCTGCTGCAGCGCCGCATCGAAACCCCTTGAAGGAGGCCGGCATGTCCAGTTCATCCCTGAGTGCAAGTGCCGCAGCCAACGCCGCCCGCCGTGGCAGTGCCACGGCGCGGCGTATCCTGATCGGCCTTGGCTGGCTGGTGTTCACCCTGTTCTTGCTGCTGCCGCTGGTGATCGTGGTATCCCAGGCGCTGAAGAACGGTTTTGGCACCTTCTTCGAGGCGATTTTCGAACCCGATGCGTTGTCGGCGCTGAAGTTGACCCTGCTCGCCGTGGTTATCTCGGTGCCGCTCAACCTGGTATTTGGCGTAAGCGCCGCCTGGTGCGTGAGCAAGTACACCTTCCGTGGCAAGAGCATCCTGGTCACCCTGATCGACCTGCCGTTCTCGGTCTCGCCCGTGATCGCCGGCCTGGTCTACGTGCTGATGTTTGGCGCGCAAGGCCTGTTCGGTCCGTGGCTGCAGGACCACGATATCCAGATCGTGTTCGCCCTGCCTGGCATTGTCCTGGCGACCATTTTCGTTACCGTACCGTTCGTGGCCCGTGAGCTGATCCCGCTGATGCAGGAGCAGGGCACGCAAGAGGAGGAGGCTGCACGGCTGCTCGGTGCCAATGGCTGGCAGATGTTCTGGCACGTGACCCTGCCGAACATCAAATGGGGCCTGATTTACGGCGTGGTGCTGTGTACCGCGAGGGCCATGGGTGAGTTCGGCGCGGTGTCGGTGGTGTCGGGCCATATCCGTGGCGTGACCAACACCTTGCCGCTGCATGTGGAGATTCTCTACAACGAGTACAACCACGTCGCGGCCTTCAGCGTGGCCAGCCTGTTGCTGATCCTGGCGCTCTTCATCCTGCTGCTCAAGCAGTGGAGCGAGAACCGTATTAACCGCCTGCGCCACAGCGCCGCGGAGGAATGATTCATGTCGATCGAAGTTCGTAACGTCAGCAAGCGCTTCAACACCTTCCAGGCCCTGAACGCTATCAACCTGGACATCAACAGCGGCGAGCTGGTGGCCTTGCTCGGCCCGTCCGGCTGCGGCAAGACCACCCTGCTGCGCATCATTGCCGGCCTGGAAACCCCGGACCAGGGCAACATCGTGTTCCATGGCGAGGACGTTTCCGGCCATGACGTGCGTGACCGTAACGTCGGGTTCGTGTTCCAGCACTACGCGCTGTTCCGCCACATGAGCGTGTTCGACAACGTCGCCTTCGGCCTGCGCATGAAGCCCAAGGGCGAGCGCCCGAGCGAGAGCAAGATTGCCGAGAAGGTGCATGAGTTGCTGAACATGGTGCAACTGGACTGGCTGTCCGATCGCTACCCTGAGCAGCTTTCCGGTGGCCAGCGTCAGCGTATCGCCCTGGCCCGCGCCCTGGCGGTGGAGCCGAAGGTGCTGCTGCTGGACGAGCCATTCGGTGCGCTGGATGCCAAGGTGCGCAAGGAGTTGCGTCGCTGGCTGGCGCGGCTGCACGAGGATATCAACCTGACGTCGGTATTCGTTACCCACGACCAGGAAGAAGCCATGGAAGTAGCCGACCGCATCGTGGTGATGAACAAGGGCGTGATCGAGCAGATCGGCTCGCCGGGTGAGGTGTACGATCAGCCGGCCAACGATTTCGTCTACCACTTCCTGGGGGACTCCAACCGCCTTGCCCTGAGCGAGGGCCACCACGTGTTGTTCCGCCCGCACGAGGTATCGCTGTCGCGGCATGAGACCGAAGGGCACCACGCGGCCGAGGTGCGCGACATTAGGCCGTTGGGCGCGACCACGCGGGTGACCTTGAAGGTGGAAGGGCAGAGCGAGCTGATCGAGGCCGAGGTGGTGAAAGACCATGACAGCCTGACCGGGTTGGCGCGGGGGGAAACGTTGTTCTTCCGGCCGAAGGTGTGGCAGAAGGTGGCGGATATCTGAGTCGCACAAGATTAAGAGAACCCGGGCATGGTCCCGGGTTTTTCTTACCTGAAAGGTGGACGGGGCGGTTATGCAGCCCTTTACGCGAGAGCGATTGCAGTGTGTTGTTTATTCTATTAAGGAATTACCAAATATCTCCTTATTCCTTTACGTATATATCGCCTTCCCTATACTTGTCTCCAAGCACGCAAACTTACTGGAGGCGTCCCCATGCGCAATGACTCGATTCGCTACCTGATTGTGCCGGGCTGGCAAGGGTCGCCAGACAACCATTGGCAAAGTCACTGGCAGCGCACCCTGCCCAACAGTGCCCGGGTCGAACAGGACGACTGGCTCACCCCGCAGCGGCAGGACTGGGTGCACGCGCTGGAGCAGGCGATTGCCGCCGAGCGCTCGCCGGTGATCCTGATTGCCCACAGCCTCGGTTGCATCACTGTCGCCCATTGGGCTGCGCAGGCAAGCCCGGCCTTGCTGCGGCAGGTGCGTGGTGCACTGCTGGTGGCGCCGGCAGATGTCGAACGGCCCACCTGCGCGCCAGTGCTGCGCAACTTTGCGCCGATCCCTACCGAGGTGCTGCCGTTCCCCAGCCAGGTCGTCAGCTCGGACAACGACCCGGCCGTGAGCGTGCCGAGGGCGCTGTACCTGGCCCAGGCATGGGGCGCCGAAGCAGGGTTGCTGAGCAATGCCGGGCACATCAACGTCAAGTCCGGTCATGAGCGCTGGGAACAAGGCTTCGCCTACCTGTATCGCTTGCAGAGCCGGATCGAGCAGCGCGCACTGCTCCGCGCCTGATCGCCCTCACTGTTCACCCTTTGCCTGACGCCTGGCCATTACGGGCCTGGGGCGGGAGTTCGTCATGACGTTTCAAAACCCGTTCGGCCAGCCGCTGCTGACCTTCCCCGAGCTGGACAAGAGCCCGCTGAGCATTCGTGCCAAGGCGCTGGTGTTCATCGACCCGCGCTCGCAGCGGCTGCGCGAGGACCTTGAGCGCCTGGCGCCACAACCTTTGCCGGTGCTGATCCGTGGCGAGACCGGTACCGGCAAGGAGCTGCTGGCCCGGCAGATCCACCGTGCCAGCGACCGTGGTGGGTTGTTCGTGTCGGTCAACTGCGCGGCCATCAGCCCCACCTACGCCGATGCCGAGCTATTTGGCTATAGCGCCGGTAGCCATGGCGGTACGGTCAGCAGCCGTGCCGGCTGGTTCGGTTCGGCCAGCGGCGGCACCTTGTACCTGGACGAGATTGCCGACTTGCCGCTGGCCATCCAGGGCAAGCTGCTGGCGGCCCTGGAAAACCGCGAGGTCACTCGGGTGGGTGCGCAGCAGCCACAGCCGGTGGATGTGCGCCTGGTCGCCGCCACCAGCATCGACCTGGCCCGTGTGGTACGTGCAGGGCGCTTCAACGAGCGCCTGTACCAGTATCTGCGCGAGGGCGCGCTGGAACTGCCGCCGCTGCGCGAGCGACCGGGCGATATCCTGCCGCTGGCCGAGTACTTCGTGGGCATCTACAGCGTGCGCCTGCAGCGACCTGTGCCCTTGGTGAGCGAGGCGGCGCAGCGGGTGCTGGAGGCACATTTCTGGTCCGGTAATACCCGCGAGCTGGAGAACGTCATCCACTTTGCCTTGCTGGTCAATGACGGCGAAGAGATCCTGCCAGAGGATCTCGACCTGCCCGACCCCGCGCGTTAGGCATCGCTCATGGGGAGAGCGGCTGATGCCATTATGTTTTTGGAATAAGCAGCTAAGTAAAAGATATTGTTGCGGAATAAAAAATTTGGGTATCGTCCGCCTCAAGCCCACTGGTGAACCGGTTGGGCACCCGATTCGCCATCGTCGATGGCCCAGATTCAGAACAAGGACCACCATGAAGAAGACCCTGCTGACCACTGCCCTGGCTGCTGCCCTGTCGTTCTCCGGCCTGGCCGCTGCTGCCGAGAAACTGGTGGTTGCCGCTACCCCGGTACCGCACGCCGAAATTCTCGAACTGATCAAGCCGACCCTGGCAAAAGAAGGCGTGGACCTTCAGATCAAGGTCTTCACCGATTACGTACAGCCGAACGTGCAGGTTGACCAGAAGCGTCTGGATGCCAACTACTTCCAGACCCTGCCGTACCTGCAGAACTTCAACGAAGGCAAGGGCACCCACCTGGAAACCGTGGTGGGTGTACACGTAGAGCCCTTCGGTGGTTACTCGAAGAAGGTCAAGGCCCTAAGCGAGCTGAAAGAAGGCGCAACCGTTGCCATCCCTAACGAGGGCAGCAACAGCGGCCGCGCCTTGCTGCTGCTGCAGAAAGCCGGCCTGATTACCCTGAAAGACCCGAAGAATGCCTTGGCCACCCCCAAGGACATCGCCGAAAACCCGAAGAAGCTGAAGTTCCGCGAGCTTGAGTCGGCCATGCTGCCCCGTGTGCTGGACCAGGTCGACCTGGACATGATCAACACCAACTATGCCCTCGAAGCTGGACTGAACCCGGCTAAAGATGCGCTGGTGATCGAAGGTTCCGATTCGCCCTACGTGAACTTCCTGGTGGCCCGCCCGGACAACAAGGACAGTGAGGCCATCCAGAAACTGGCCAAGGCCCTGACCAGCCCGGAAGTCAAGGCATTCATTGCCAAGAAGTACCAAGGTGCCGTACTGCCGGCGTTCTGATTTCGCTAGCAACGCCCGGTATGTGCCAACGCCGACACCTTTGTGTCGGCGTTTTTTTTCAGTCCTGCCCGCACAGCACCCTAGAGCCCTTTTGCTCGAACCGGCTGCAAAGCAGCCCCTTACCTCGGGGGGACCAGCCGTAAGGTACTCTGCGCCGGAATTACCCCCATCTGCGCCCGCTGATACTGCCCCTGCACATACCCCTCAGCCTGGTCCGCGTAATGCCGGTCGAACGGCACGCCACTCTGCCCGACCGGGTTGATGGTCAGGGCCTGCCCGGCATCGGCGAAGTCGATCAGCCGCCGCGTCGACGGCCCATAGGTCACCGGCCATGGCGCAGAGCTGATCTTCGCCGAGAGGTTGTTCGGCACTTCATGGGTACCGGGTGCGGCGAATGGCCCAACGTTGAACAGCAGGTTCAGCGGTTTTTTCACCCCAAGCGGATGGTTGTGGGTCAGGGTATGGGCCTTGCCCCATTGCCAGCTGGCCGGATCGCTGCCCAGGGTGTCACGCAGATGCTTCAAGCTTTTCTGCCAGGCCGTGCGCACGACGGCGGTACGGTCGGTATGCTGGCTGCCACCACGGGTGTTCCACCAGGGTGAATCGGCTTGCGCTGCCAGGCGTGGCAAGGCGGCGTCGATCACGCGGGTGCTGATCAGCACCGGGAACCAGGTATCGCCCAGCTCGTCATGCAGGGCCGCGAATGCCAGTTCATAGAGGAACTGGTTGAACAGTGTGGCGCTGGTCGAGTCGAGCGGGTAGTCGCCAGCCCAAGCCGCCAGTTGCTCGACCAGCTCTTTCTCTTCGTCACCTTCGGCCACTGCACGCAGGGTTGCCAGGAGCGGGGCAAGGGTGCGCGGGCCATAGTCACTGGCGGTGTCCAGCTGCAGTGCCTGGCTGTTTTGGGTGTCCCATTTCACCTCTGGGTTGGCCAGGTGACGATCAAGCTGGCGGCCACGGTCGGGCAGGTTGTAGTAACCCGGTATTGGCACCGCCGCCGGTGGCTGGTAGTTGGCCGAAACGATATAGCCGCGCGTGGGGTTTTCCTGCTGCGGGTTGACGCTGAAGGGGTAGAAACCGAGCTTGTCGGCCTGCGCATTGGCGCCGTCGAGGATGAACGCCGGGTCGACGCCGTCGGGGCGGATTGGCAGCTTTGCCGCTGCCCACCAACCGATATCGCCACGGGCATTGGCCCAGACAAAGTTGAGCCCGGGCGCGTGAACCTTGGCGGCGGCCTCGCGCATCTTGCCCAGGGTGTCGGCGCGGTTGAGCTGGTAGAAGCCGTCGAGGATCGGGTTTTCAGTTTCCAGGAATGCCCACCACATGGCGATTGGCGTGGTGCCGGAGGTACTGCCCAGCACGTTGTTGACGATCGGGCCGTGGGGCGAGCGGCGCAAGCTGATGGTGACCGGCTGCTCGCCTTTGACGGCAATCTTCTGTTCGGTCGTTTCCAGTGTGTGCCACTGGCCATCGACCATCACCTGATCGGCGTTGGCGGGGTTGGTCTTTTCGGCGACCAGGTCAACGTCATCGTTCTGGAACATGGTCAGGCTCCAGCCAAAGTCACGGTTGTGGCCGAGCAGGGCGAACGGGTTGAGTGCCTGGAAATAGCCGTAGAGGTTGAAGCCGGGCGCTGACAGCTCGGCCTCATACCACACCGCAGGTACGGCGAAGCTGATGTGCGGGTCGCCAGCCAGCAACGGCTTGCCACTGCGGGTGCGGCTACCCGCCACCGCCCAGGCGTTGCTGCCTTCGAACTGCGGGATACCGGCGTCGCCCAGCGCCTCATGGCTTAAGCGTGCAAGTGCTTCCAGGCTTTGCCAGTCGGCGGCGGCCAGTGGCGTGCCCAGCGCGCCCTCGGGTTGCCAGCCAAGGTCGAATATTTTCAGGTAGTCAGGCCCAAGCTGGTCGCGGATGTAGGTCAGAGCAGGCTCGGTGCGGAACGCGGCGGCAAAACTGTAGGCCAGGTAGCCGGCGATGCTCAGCGTGTCCTCGGCGGTGAACGGGCGCGGGGGGATGCCGAGCAGGTCGAATTCCGTGGGTTTGGGGTGGCTGGCCTGCCAACTGTTGACCCCATCGAGGTAGGCTTGCAGGGCCTGCCATGCCGGCGCCTGCGGATCCTGCCGCTTGGCCATCAGCGCGGCCTGCTCGCGTATGCGCAGGCTGCGGAACAGGGTGTCGGTGGGCAGTAGCTTGTCGCCGAGCACCTCAGCCAGTTCACCACGGGCCAGGCGGCGCAGGATCTCCATCTGGAACAGCCGGTCCTGGGCATGCACGTAGCCCAGTGCGCGGTAAAGGTCCGGCTCGCTCTGTGCCTGCAGGTGTGGCACGCCGCGGGCGTCGTAGCGCACGCTGACCGGGGCTTGCAGACCGGTAACGGCGACCTCGCCCTCGCGCTGCGGCAGCTTGCCCTGCACGTACCAGTAACCGGCGCCAGCGGCCACGGTGACTACCACCGCCAGCAGGGTCAGGCTGCGCTTCATTCAGACTCCTTGTGCATTCAAACGGAAAATGTGGTCCGATCATCGGCGGATTCGCGAACAGAGCATAGCCCCAGGAAGGAGTTTCCATGTCCCTCAGCGAAAAACACAAAATGCTCACCGGCCAGCTCTACCACGCTGGCTGCCCTGAACTGCAGGCTGAGCAGATCGCCAACAAGCACTGGATGCACCGCTACAACAACAGTGTCGAACTGCTCAACGACGCACGCCACGGGCTGCTTGTGGAGCACTTTGGCCAGGTTGGCGAAGGCGCGGTGATTCGCCCACCGTTCTATTGCGACTACGGCTACAACATCAGCGTTGGCCGTAATACCTTCATGAACTTCAACTGCGTGATTCTTGATGTGGTGCCGGTGCGTATCGGCGACGACTGCCAGATCGGCCCCAACGTGCAGATCTACACCGCCGACCATCCGCTCGATCCTGAAGTGCGGCGCAGCGGGCTGGAGAGCGGGCGGCCGGTGACCATCGGCGACAACGTGTGGATTGGCGGTGCGGCAATCATCCTGCCGGGGGTGAGCATCGGTGATAACGCCATCGTCGGCGCCGGCAGTGTGGTGACCCGGGATGTGCCCGCGGGCGCGACGGTGGTGGGCAATCCGGCGCGGGTCCGTCAGCCCGACCAAGGGCAGTAGCAGCCTACCGCCAGGGTATTGGAGGCGCTGACCTGGCGGCCGTCGAGCAAAGCCTTGAGGATTGGCTCGATGAAGCTGTTGCTGGCGTTGCACACGGCGCCTTCGCTGTACGGGCCAAAGTAAGCCAGGCGGCCTTGCCGGTCCCAGATGGCCACGGCCGGGGAGGCAGGCAGGTGCTCGCTGCCGGGCAGGTGGGTGATGGGTTGCAAGCTACCGATATTGGCCGGTAGCTGGCCGTGGCTGCCGGGCTTTTGCAGCACATGGAAGGTAACGTCGTGGCCTGCGAACTGGCTGACAAGGTCGCCCAGGTGCTGTTGGTTGCCGACGTTGCATGGGCAGGCCGGGTCCCAGAAATGCACCACGCGGATCGGGCCCGCACCGGCCAGCTCGGCAGGTAGCTGTAACTGGCTGCCGTCGAACAGCGTGGCCTGGTTGTCGAACGGGCGCAGGTAGCGAGCCTGAAAGGCGCTGTAGGCCTGCCAGAGGATTACGGCGCCGACCAACAAGGCGATGACCGTGCACAGCGGTTTGATGATTCGGCTATTCATGAAGAGTCGGTGGCCCTTGTGGGAGCAACTGTCTTGCTCAATTTCTAAAAACTGGCGCGATCCCC